>NZ_JARUBN010000003.1 GCF_029626265.1 Micromonospora sp. WMMD1102
CCGCCATGTCGGCCGTGAACGCCGCCGACGGGCCGTTCGGCAGCCAGCCGAGGACCTGCGGCCGCACACGGGCGATAACGTTCGGCAGCTCGCGGCGAAGGTCGTCCACACACGTCGGCCCGTCCCACGCCGCCACGACCTCGACCCGCACCCGATCGTCGAGCAGAACAGCGGCAGCGGCCAACGTGGCGTGCAAGCCATCGGGAGCGAGGTCCAGACACAGCGCGATCCGGGACCGGGCATCGTCGAGAGTGCCGACGTCGAGGCACGCCGACCACAACCCCGCGTTGATCGCCGGGTTAAGGATCTTGACCCTGATGCACATGACCTCGGTCTGGAACTCGGTCAGCGCCTTACCGCCGGTTTTCACCGCGCGACGGGCGTCGGCGAGCAGATCCCGGGCCTTCTGTCCGCGCCGGTTCATATTCGGGTTGGCCTGCCCCAACGCGAACACGTCCAGCGGGTCCGCGTCTGGCGCGGCGGAGTACTCGGCGAGGAACGTGTCGGTGTCCGGATCGTGCGGCACGTACTCGGTGCCGTCGGGCAACTCGTCAACCAGGGCGTCGCGAAGGTCGTTGAGCACCGCACTGCGGTCCGATCCGGCGTTCGACAACAGCCACGCCTGCGCGTCGTCGATCGACCCCATCGTGCGGACCGAGGCACCCCACGCCGAGTAGTCGGTGTGCTGGCGCAGCTCGTCGAGAGCGAGCCGGTTCACCGACAGGGACCGGCCGCCCTCCTCGTTGCTGGCGTCGATCGCGTAGCTTGACCCCCACGGCTCACCGGCCGCCGTCCGGGCCGGGGCGAACATCTCGATCTCGCCATTCGCCTCCCGATACCAGCGCCGACCCAACATCTGGTCAAGCCCGGACTGCTCTATCAGCTTCAGGGACTTCTTCCACAGCTTCTTTGCCATCGGCAACTTCGTGCTGGTAGCGAGGATCTGCGGGACCCGCTCGACGAACATCCAGTACGGCACCAGCACGACGACGATCTCGGACTTGCCGTTCTGCCTGGCCACGATGATCAGCCGGTACTTGAACCGCTCCCGGCCGTCGGGCAGCAGCTCCCCGGCGTGGATGACCGTCCACCGCTGCCACGGGTCGTACGGATGCGCCAACACATCCCGCGCGAAGTCCACCTGGTCAAACCCGATCGACGTCTCTGGGGTGAGCGGGCACCCGCACCCGCACGGACCGGGTGGACCGGTCACCAGCGGCGGGGTCCACAGACGCGGCGTGGTGCTACCCAGCACCTTGTCGACGTCGAGCGCGTCGCTTCGTGAACTCGTCGAGCTGGGCAGCGACAGGGTTCCCACCCGAGGCACCTCCCTTCACCGTACGGCCGGCGGCGGTCATCCCCAACGCGGTCAGCGCGGCCAGCAGCTTCGGGCCAAGGTCCGATGCGACGCTGTGTGCCGCCAACGCCTGCTCGATCTTCGCCATGTGATCCGGCGCCTTCGGATCACTCGACTCGGTGACGGCCAGCCGCAACGCCCGCAACGGCGCCTCATACTTCGCCAACGGCACCGCGTCATCGATCAGCGCCGCATACCGCTTCGCGAGCGCCACCGCCCCGCCGTCCTGCTTCTCCGGCTTCGCCTCCCGCAACGCAGCGGCGAGCGCGCGTGCCATAGGCCCCTGTGTCGTCACGCTGCGTCCCTTCCTTACTTACTAGTCACTTAGCGTCGCTAAGCGACCCCGGGGAGAGAGAGGACAGAGGGACGTGGATGTCCCCACCCCATCTGACCAGGGAAAACTCAGTCTCGCTTGCAAGCCTCTGACCTGCGGATATGTAGGGTGTCTTCATGTCCATGGTCACCATTGTGTCCTTGGTCGTGGTGGTGGGTCGGGTGCGGCGAGTGGGTCTCCGACCTTGAGGTTGCATGGGGTGCAGGCGGCCATGGCGTTGTCCCAGGTGTCGCCGGCTGCTTTGCCGCGTGGGTGGTGGAGGCAGTCGGCTTGGCCGAGGCAGTGGCGGGGTTCCCCTCGGCGGGTGTACCAGGTGCCGGGTAGGGCGAGTTGGCACCGGCCGCCGTTCACCTGCTGGTTGTGTAGGAGGACGGCGGCACGGAAGCGCCGGTAGCGCCTGGTGCTGCCGCCCTTCCATCCGTGGGACATCAGCCGAGTTCGCAGGCGAAGATGTCGGGGTGCTGGTCGATGAACTCTTGTCCGGCTTTGTGCATGGCTTCTTCGAGCTGGTTGAAGATCCAGTCGTGGTAGCTGTCGGCGCCGGATGCTTCGGCGGCGGCGAGTTGGTCGGCGGGCCAGTGGTCGATGTCGCGGGTGGTGGCGCCGAAGGTGAGTACCCGTAGTTCTCCGCTCATCGTGGTGGCCTTTTGTCGAGCCAGGCATACCAGCCGGCGAGGGTGAGGATGGCGAGGTAGACGATGGCGTCAGGCCAGGTCATGACGGGTTCTCCTGGGTGTACCGGCGGTAGGCGTCTGCGAGGGCGTCGGTGGCTTGGGTGGCGAGGTTCATCCGGTCGATTTCTTCGGGGCCGACGGTGACGGTGTAGGTGAGCGTCTGGGGGGTGATGCCGCGTCGGGTGAGGAGTTGGAGTGCGGCGGCGAGGTGTTCGAGGCACAGCTCGATTTCGGCGCCTTCTTCGGCGACTTGGGCGGTGCACCTGTCGAGGGCGCCGGTGGTGCGGCGGCTGAAGGTACGTCGGGTCAAGTAGCGGCAGGTGGATCGGCGGCCGATCTGGTGGCCGGGTCCGGTGGTGTCGAGTTCGGGGCCGTGTTCGGTCATGAGTCGGACGGGCATCGGTTCTCCTTGGGGGTGGGTTGCCAGCCGTGTTGTGCGGCTCGGCGTAGGCGTGCGAGTGCGGCGGCGTGGTGGTCGACCGCCGTGGGTGTCTCGGGTGAGACGGTTTCGCCGGCTGGTGTTGAGCCCGTCGCGGTGACGGTCTCACCCTGAGACCCGGACGTGTCGCCTGTAGTGGGTCCCTGGTCGTCCGGGTTGTGGCGACGGAGTTTCGTCGCGTGCCGCTGGGTGAGACCGTGGTCGCGTCGTTCGGCGAGCTGGGTGCGTTGGTCGCGTCGGGCTTCCCGGGCGGCGATCGTCGCGGCGACGGCGCGTCGGAGCCGGTCCGGCCAGTCGTCTGCCGACTCGGTGTGCGTACCGGGTTGGAGTTGTGGGGCGTCCACATCCGGTCCGCACGGGGACAGGGTGTCCCTCTGTGGCTGGTCGCACTGGGTGCGATCGGGGCGGGATGTCATGACACCGCCTCGGGGGTTAGTTCGCGGGTTAGTTCGCGGATGGTTCGCAGGGTGGGTTTTGGCGTGGATATACGGGGTGACCTGCGCTGTTGCGGCTCCAGCGAGGGGTTAGTTCGCAAGTTCGCATAGTTCGCAGGGAAGAGAGGGTGACGGGGGGTGGGCACAAGGCTCTGAGAACCGGGGACAGGCCCTATAAGCAGTAGATATACAACATCATCAATATAATCTCCGTACGTCATAGTGATCACCCCTCACACACCTTTCCCTGCGAACTAAGCGAACTAAGCGAACCAATGCCTTAGTCGATCTACATCTGTCCTGCTCATCCCCCATCTGCTGCCACTGGCCACCTCGGCGAACTAACTGCGAACCAACTCGCGAACTAACCCCCGGACCGCACCCGGTAGTACGTCGCTGCCGGCGCCCCACCGTTCGGACCGACCTGCCGTGAGCAGGCGTAGCCACCGAGGTTGAGCAGCTTGTCGAGCAGTTCGTCCAGCTCCTTCTTGGTCTTGTGGCGCTGGAACAGCTCAACCGAGATGGCCTTGCGGGTACGCCCGGTCTCCGACTCGTCGATGAACTCCATGAGCCGACCCAGGTCCCGGTCTCCGGCGGCCGACCCGAACACGTAGCGGGTGCTGGCCTCGACGTAGTCCCAACATGCGAGGGCGGCCCGTACGTGCCGCTCGTCGACATCGAGCGTGCCGTCCAGGAGGGCGTAGATGACCGACAGTCGGGCACTGTTGGCGTGCCAGCGAGCGAGCAGCGACTTGACCGGCGACTCGGCCTCGTCGCGTCGCTGGTTCATCCGCTTGTGGTACTCCGATGCCCACAGCTTCCGCGCTGCCGCCGTACGGCGGAGTTCACCACGGTCGTGATAGGCGCGGAACAGGGCCCCGGTGACCTCGTCCAGCCGACGGCTGAAGTCGCGTACGTCGTCCGGATCGGGCGCCGACCCTTCCGGCAGGGTCTTACTCATCCGGGAGCAGACAGTCATGAACCGGTTCGCGAGCCCGTTCGCCACGTCGGTAGCGGTGAGCTTCCCGACCAGTTCGGTCGGCGTGATCTGCGGAACGATGACAACGTGAGAGCCAGTAGCCCGTAGCGGCGAGCCGCTGGTCATCGTCTGCAACGGCAGGTCGTCGTACGCCTCCCGGAGGGTCCCGGAGAGGGAGTTCCCCTCCCGTCGGGCGCGCTCCAAGACGCTGGCGAACTCGGGGGCGTCGACCCACAACCGCTTGTCGTGCACACCCTCGTCGAACCCGGGCGCTGACGGGTCGTCGCCGTTCGCGTCTCGGACGATACGGATCAAGCCTTCACCGGTCGACAGGCCGGTGGCGGTGTTCATCTCCACGAACTGTTTGTCATGGGTTCGCCAGAAGGATCGGACGACTGCTACGGCGGTGCCCTTGGCGCCGGTTGCGGTGTCGCCGCAGAGGATGGGCCACACCTTGGGTGCGTGCCGGGTGTTTCCGCCGGTGATGTAGTAGCCCGACCCGAAGCGACAACCGGCCGTGGCTAGGAAGGTCAACATGACGGCGGCCGGATCGGCTTCAGTGTGCGGGTCGTAGAGGTTCACGAGGTCGGCGGCTAGACCGTAACGGGCGTCCTCGTGAAGCACCGGCCAGGCGGGACCAGCCGTCGCCGCCCGCTTCTGCGGCGACTCGGTCCGGGCCCTGCCCTGTCGGTGCGGTTCATTGACTGGCCACCGGTCACCACCATGCCCAGCGGCCCGTAGCGCCGATGCGGCTTGGTGGTCGTTCCCCTGGTGGTCGAGGATCGCGTACGCGCGGAACTTGGTGATGCTCTCCTCCGTCGGGAACTCGGTGCTCGTCGACCACACCCAGAGGGCGTCGTGCCGGCCGCCGGTACGGGCGGACCAGCCGACCTTCTTGTCGTCGCCCGGCCGCCGCCAGTAGTCCATGTCGCCCTTGCGCCAGACGTGCTTCCATCCGTGCGGTTCGAGGATGTCCGCCCACCCGGTCCGGGCGGCCCACACGTCACCGGGCCGATCGCCTGACTGCGCCGCTTGGCGTGCCGCCGGTCGGGTCGGTGGCTCCGGTTCCGGCATCTGGTCGAGCACCGCGTGTACGGCGGCGAAGAGGGCGTCCCGCTCGGCCCATGTGATCGTCGGGACGGCACCGGGGGTGCTGCTGCCGCTGAACTGCCACGGTTTGCCGCTGTCGTGGGTGGTGCCGTGGCTTGGTGCGACGACCACGAACCCGCCCTCGCCGCGTGTCTCGGCCAACACAGTCGGGATGACCTTGTTGGGATGCTTCGCGAGCAGCGCCCGGTCCTCGTCGGTGTACTCGTCCTCCCGCTTCGGTCGGCGGGCGACCTTCGTGTTGCCGGGCACCTCGCGGTCGGCGAGCCGGTAGAGCAGGTGCAGTCCACCGCTGGGGGTCCACTCGGCGTATCCCTTGCTCAAGCGGCGCCATACGTCCAGCACCCCGGCCGCGTCGAAGGCGGGAACGAGACGTTCGCGGGCACCGTCGGCGACGGCGCGGCCTTCCAACTCGAACATCTCCAGCCCACCGGAGATGGCGCCGCAGACCACGCCGAGCCCGGTCCGGTCGGCATCGTTGAACCAGGCGGCCATCTGCTGGGCGGACGGTTGTTCGGCTTGGTATCGGGTCCATCCGGCGAGGTCGGGTCGCTTGCTGCCGTCTGCCTTGACGGGCAGGACGGCGCAACCGGCGGCGTGCCAGGCTCGGGCTGCGGTCCGTACATCCTCGGCCGTGAGGGTGGCGACGTCCGGAAGCGTGGCGGTCACGCGCCTGCCTCCGGCACGTCGACCAGCCGGGCGAACTGGTTACGCGCGTTGTTCCACCGCTTGTGGGCGGCTAGGAACGCCTCGTGCGTGCCGCCGACGTCGGGGTGAGCGGCTGCCATCTCGGCTTTGAGTCGGGACAGTTCGGCCTTGAGGGCGGTCGTGTCGACCCGGCGGCCCCGCGCGTCGAGTTGGGGCGGTTCGAGGTAGAGGTGAGCGTCCGGGTCCCACCACGAAGTCCGCTTACGGGCCGAACAGCCGTCGGCGCCGGACGCCTCCATGGCCTGACGGTCGACGTAGCCGATGTCGTGGGTGAGCCACCGCCGGAAGTAGATCCGCTTGGGGGTCTTCTTCACGACGCGCAGGGGCATGACGCGGTCGCGGTCGTCCGGGTCGTCGCCTCTCGGCACGATGCAGTACAGGTACTCGACCTGCTCGATGGCGCTCACGCCGCCTGCTCCATCCACGAGTCGTCGTCTGCGACGGAACGGCGGGTGTGGAACAAGTCGTCGAGGTCCGGTTCCTGCCGCATGATCAACCGACTGAACCAAGGCCCGTAGTTGTTGTTGATTTTGAAGTCGGGATCGTTGGTCCGGACCGCGACCTCCCACCTGACCCGCTCGATCAGCGAGTTGATGCCGAGCTTCGGCCTGCCGGTTCGGTCCCGCCACTCCCTGGCGAACGCCACCAGCAGCGAGTAGATCGCGGGGTTCGCCTCGTGGTACCGCCAGAACTTCTCGCTCGGGCTGAGGCTGTCGTCTTCCGGCTCGGCCCGAGCGGCGTCGGCGGCAACCTGGTCGAGGAGAGCGAAGAGGCCATCCTGTGCGCCTTGGTCGTCCATGATGCTGGCCTTTCGGTGTGGGTGGTGCCGTTCAAGTGGTTCGCTCCCCAGCGCGCCCCGGCCGCCACTTGATGGCGACGTGTCCCGGCCGGTCCCGGTCTCGGGGCTGGTGTTCAGGTGGTGGTGCATCAGGATCAGTCGGTCGACGGGTTGCCGTCGTCGGAGTCGTCCTGCGGCCAGCGCCAGCGGGAGAACCACGACGCGACGGTTCCGAGGTGGGCTGCGATCAGGTCCCGCTGCCGCTGGTCGAACGCCTGCTGCATCAGCTCGTCGATCTCGTCGCACACGTCGGCGGCTCGCTGCCACGCCACGTAGATCGGGTTCTTGATCGCGCACGGCCGGCACAGCCGGAGCACCTTCAGCGGTGGCACGCTCACTTCGACGTGGTGGCCCTGGACGGTCCGGACCCGCCCGCAGTCCCCGCAGGTGACCTTGTCGCCGTAGCCGAGGGTGATCGGCAGACGGCTGGAGAGCACGAACCGGCGTGCCTTCAACGTCTCGCAGACTGTGCACGCGCCGTCTTCGTCGAAGCCGGGCTCGCTGGCGTCGCACCAGCGGCACACCTCGGTCACCATCTCGTCGAAGACCCGGGCGGCTAGGCCCTGGTCGTAGACGACGATGCCGCTGTCGGTGTGGTGCTTGTCGTGGTGGGCCAGCTGGTACCGCTGGGTGAAGACGGTGACGAGTTCGCCCATCTCGTCGGTGACGCCCTGGGCGGTGAGGAACCCGATCGGGGTCATCCCGCCGGTCACAGGTCGGCTCCGGTCGGAACCGAGTGAAGCCGGATGTACCGCTCCTGCTCGGCGGCTCGGTGTGCCTCGATCTGAAGCCCGAGGGCGTTGATGGCCAAGGCGCTGATCTGCCGGAGCCGGTTGTCGGGCGTCAACTCGAAGGCGGAGTGGATCTCTTCGAGGGCGTCCCGGAGGGCGACGAGGGCGGCGCCGTACTCGTGGTCGGCGATCTGGACGCAGATCCGGCAGAGCGCCGTGGCGATCGACGGTGACGTCTCGCCGAGGACGAGGTGGACGTGGGTCGGGCCGCCGTCGTCGTACTCACCGTCGTACGGGCCGTCTTCGCTCTCGTACGGGCCGCCGCAGCGGTGACAGGTCCGGTTGTCGTCCGGCCAGGTGTGCAGGACGAGGCGGATGTCGTTGGGGTCGAGCGGCTGTGTGGCGTGAAGGTCGAGGCGGTGGGCAACGAGTTCGTTGTGGGCGTCGCGGTCGACGGGAGTTCCGCTGACGTAACGGATGACCTGTGATTTAATGGACCCGGACATAGATGGACCCCTTTCGGGTTCTCCGGCCGGCCGGTGGTAGGACACCGAGCCGGCCAGCTTTTTCTGCCGCCCGGCTAGGCGGCGACGTCTCGTGGCGGTCGCGGTTGGCGGACGTCCACTCGGTGGAGTTCGCGCGCTGGTTGTGCCACTCCGAACAGTGCGCGCAGGGCGTCAACCTGACTCGGCGTGGCTGCCGGGGCATTCTTAGCCGCCGCTCGCGCCCACTCTGGGATCTCAGCGGTGGTCATCGTTGACCACCCCACGGTCAGCAGCGAGCAGGGCATCAGTCGGCACGTTGAGTGCCGCCGCGAGCGCCTGCGTGATACGGATGGCCGGCCATACGCGGCGGCCAGCTTCGAGCCGGGAGATGTAGGTGTCGTCGACACCGGAACGCCTGGCCAAAGCGACTTGTGTCAGCCCGGTTTCGAGGCGCAGCGCACGCAACGCGTGCCGGTTCAGTCGTGGGCCTCGGGCTCCTGCTCGTGCCTCTCTCACGATCGTTGAGTCTGCCATGATCTGGCTAAGTTTGCAAAATCGTGGTCAACTTTAGATGCGGCGCGATAATCAGTGCGCCGTCCGTTGGGTCATCCTTGCGGCAGGCAGGTGTCATGCTTGGGCCACGCTTGCGCAGGTCATACCCTGTACGGTCTGCCAAGTTCCACGTAGAGGGGGTTATCGCTGTGCGTGCTGGGGAGCACCGACGGGATCGGTCCGAGCAGATTGGGCCGCGTAGGGACATGGCAGATTTGCCGTTCAGTGATCGGCTACGGCTACGCCGCGAGGAGTTGGAGTTCTCCCAAGAGGAACTAGCCGAGCTGGCGAACGTATCTCGGGGCACCGTGCGGAACGCCGAGGCGGGGAAGGCTATGAGCGCCGGGTCCTTGAAGGCGCTGGAGGCGGCCGTCGGATGGCGTCCCAGCTTCCCCCTGCCCCTGTCCCCCGTCCCCGTTCAGGTGCTCGGTGCCGAGACGCTCTCTCGGATCGGCAAGGCGCTGGTCGACGACGAGATCACCCCGGAGGCACTGGAGCGACGTCGGAACATCGCCGACTTCATGGCACTGATCTTGGCCATCGGCGAACAACCCCCACACTTGCCGGTCGCGTTCGAGAAGGTCACCCGCTTCATCCGCAGGGCCGGTAAGCCTCGTGACGTTGCCTTGCTGTTCGACGACCTTCTGGAACTCGGACTCACCGTCAAACCGATCGGCTCCGATGTCGATCCGGAACATCGCGCCGGCCACATGGGCAAGGCGGTCGGGACGCTGGATGCTCCCGAGATGCCGGACCCACCGACCGGGGAAGACGTGTTCGCACCGTACGACAGCGACTCTCCGATCCCCACGTCTGCGGTCGACAGGGAGGTTGTGCGTAGGAGGCTGCAACTTCTCCATGATCAGGTGGCATGGGTTCGGAGCTTCGGTCATTTGTGGGCCGACGTCCTGAGTTCCCCCCGGGAGCGGTACGACATGGAGGAGAGGATCCTCGGGTCCGCGTCTCCGGGAGAGATACTGACCATTGCCCGTTCTGGGTTGTCTCAGGAGGATCAGGATGGCTTGGCGATGTACGTCCGCCGCCGCCGAGCCCGGTTCGATGTTCAGCTCCTAGTGGAGCTTGAGCAGATCATCCGCGAGATGCAGCGGCGGGACGAGGAAGGCGGCGGCGACTAGGTCACTGCTGCTCTTTCCAGTGATCGCCCCAAGTCTTCTCGTCACCGTGGTACCGGGAACCGGCGAGTCTCCACCGATCGAACCTCGGCCCCGCCCCCCGGCCGCCGGGGACCAACACAACATCGGCGATGGCCCGCACGACGTCCCGACGCACGAGCGGACCGAGGTTGGCCCACTCCGAAACGATGTCGACGTCGGCGAGCGCCACCAGGGTAGGCGGGGTCGACAGCCGCTTCACCTTGGCGGCGGCGGCGTCGATCTGTGGCAGCAACTCGGCCTCGATCGCGGCCAGCCCGGCGGCGGACAGGCCGGCGGCCGGGTTGGCGGCCCGGCTGTAGAAGGTGTTCAGGTGGTCGCGTAGGCGTTGTTCTTCGGCCTCGGCTGCCCGTAGCGCGGTGTTGTCGCCATCCTGCTGGAAGATCCGCCTCGAACTTGGCCGGTCGAGCCAGGCGAGGATCATCCCCTCGATAACCTCCTCAAGCCCACGCGCGGACCCGGACACCTTGAAGCACTCGGCGTTGCGGCACTGGTAGGCGTACCCGCCGTTGTTGTTGCGGGTGACCGAGCGCAGGGTGTGGTTGCACTCGCTGCACCGAACCGCGCCCGTCAGCCAATGCCTGCTTCTCGAATCGTTGTGCAGGCCCCGCGACTTGGTCACCCGGTCGTAGGCACGCTGCCACACCTGGAGGTCAACGAGCGGCTTCCAGACACCCTTGCCGATGACCTTGCCTTGGTGGACGCGAAGGCCGGCGTAACTGTGGTGGGTTGCGAGCTGCCTCACCTGCCGGTCGGTCCACTGCCCAAGCTTCATGTGCTTGTGGTCCCGGTCGCAGCCTGGGTCGCAGGGGCGTTGTGGTGGGGCGATCTGCCGGTCGTTCAGGCTCATGGCGATCTGCCGGTACGGCTCACCCTTGGCGATCCGTTGGATCACCTCCCGGACAACCGGCGCCTCTGCCGGGTCTGCCACCTGGTCGAGGAACTTGCCGCGTTCGTCGTAGACGCGTGCGAAGCCGTACGCCAGGCGGCCGACCGGTTTGCCCTGCTTGGCTGCGATCCGCTTCCCTCGGCGGGTGCGCTCGCTGATCTTCGCTGACTCGTCGGCCGCGTCGACCCCTTCGTCGGCGAGGGTGCGCCAGTCCCGGCGGACGTTCAGGTTGTAGGTCCGGTCGTGGGAGATGATCCGAATCGGTACGCCCTGCTTGCGGCAGTCGCGCAGGAAGGTGAACCACTCGACTTCGTCTCGGCTGCCTCGGCTGGACTCCCACATGGAGAGCATCTGGCAGTTGCCGGAGCGGATGTGGGTGAGCAGTTCGTTGAAGTCGGGTCGTGGCCGTCGGGCGTACCGGGACGCGGACCGGTCCGGGTCGGCGAAGATCCGCCCGACATCGAACCCCTGGTCTTCGCAGTCGTCGCGGAACTCCGCTTCCTGACCGGCGACGGACTGCCCGTCGTCGCGGTTGGACTTTCTCCCGTAAAAGTCTGCCGTTGTCACCCTTGCAGACTAGGCGCAAGACACTTACTCTTCAAGAAGACAAGTCAACATGCGCCTAGTAGCTCGGAGTAGCTAGGAGGTGCGCCCCGGGGTCCGGAGCAGGCACTCCTTCCCCCGGCACGACTTGACCCGCACCACTCGTCGTACACACGAGAGGAACGAACCCAGGTGTCATCTTCCACGACGCCCACCACGGGCAACAACACCGCCCCGCCGACCGAGGTCGAGCGGATCGCCGCCACGATGCGGCAGACCATCACCGACAACGGCGCCGACCACGCCTACGTGTACGCCATGACCCTGATCCGCACCCTCCCCGCCGGGCTCACCGACGCCGAGCACCGGGCCAGGGTCGCCGACATCGTGGCCGGCATGGACCGGGCGTTCGCTGACCTGGCCCGTGAGCAGGACGAGCGGATCGCCGCCCTGGTCGCCGAGCGGTCGGGGGTGGCCCGATGACGAACCTCGTCCCCGCCAGCCCGGACCCGCGCGCCGAGCTGGTCGCCGGCCTGCGCGCCCTGGCCGACTTCTTCGAGGCCAACCCGGACATGCCGATCCCGTCGTCGCCGAAGTTCGAGCACATCGTGCTGACCGACAACGACCGGGACGGCCTCGCCGAGATGGCGCAGATCGGCCGCCTGCTCGACGTCGCCCCGATCACGTCGGCGAGCCTGCACACGAACGTCAACACCCGGTTCCGGGGTCTGGCGTACCGGGCGTTCTACGTCGCCCGTGACCGGATGGCCCAGCACCGCGAGGAACAGTCGTACGTCGACAACGTGCGGGCGGCCCGGCCGTCGGTGCTGGACGGTGAGGTCGTCACCCCGACCCGTGCCCTGCCCGCCCGGTCGTCGTCCGCGAACAGCGTTGCACTGCTGGGGGTGACCCGCTGATGGGCGTCTTCAGCGTCTCCTCCCGCGACCCGTACCCGACCGGCGGTGTGAAGCTTCCGGCGCCGCGTGCCGGTCAGCCGTCGCTGCACCAGGAGAAGACCGACGACCGGGGCCAGGGGGTCACGGCGGACCGGCTCGTCGACCACGCCGCCGCCCTGGCGGCCGGGCACGCGATCACGTTCTCGAAGCCGGATCTCGACGTGGAGGCGTGGCACGACGCCCACCCTGAGCAGACCGGCGACCGGCCGTCGTGGATGACCGTCCCGGACCGGCCGTGGTGCTGCGGCATCCACAACGAGACCGACAAGGGCGACGACCGCATGTGCGCCCGGACCCTGATCGAGGGTTTGCCGCTGCGGGCGATGCCGCCGATCCCGGCCGACGCCCACATGCCCCGACCGTGCCCGGCGACGCTGTCCGTCGAGGTGTGGCAGATGCCCGGCGCCGCCGAGCCGATGGTGATCCTGTCGGCGTCCCTCGGCCACTGGGAGCATCGGTCGCTGCGGTTGACGGTCGGTGAGGCTGTCGACCTGGCCGGGAAGATCCTCCGGCACGTCGAGTGGGGCGAGCAGCCGTTGCCGCTGTCCCCGCCGCCGGCCGGTTCGCCGTCGTGGCAGAAGACGGCGTGCCCGGTGTGGGCGGACTGTGACCACCGGGAGACCGAACTCGTCGGCGACCGGTTCCACCGCACGGCCGCCGGGTCGATGGTGAAGGTCGATCTGTCGCTGGACGGGTTCGACTCGTTCGTCGAGGTGTCGCTGGTGCAGGACGAGCAGTCGGCGGAGTCGAAGGTGGAGCTGTCGCACTGTGACCGGCAGTTCGCGGACCTGCTGACGGGTGAGGCTCGGATGCTGGCGGCGAACCTGCTGCGGGTGCCTGCCCTGATCGTTGGCGGTGCCCGATGACGATCACGCCCGTTCGGCCCGCCGACCTGGCCACGCCGTGCCAGCCGTGGTGCGGGGACGACTGCCAGTCCCGGATTCCCGGAATCGAGCACCACACCGGCCCCGTGACGACCGTCAACGGCGGCACCGACACCGACCCCGCGTTGGGTGTCTCGGCCCGGGTGGAGCGGTACGACCTGGCCGACGCCGAGGGCATCGACCCGGGAGAGCCGTACATCGCCGTACAGGTCGGCGAGTGGGACTTGCTGGCCGAGAGTGGCCTCCTGACGGCAACCCGGGCACGGATGTTCGCAGCCGAACTGCTCGCCCTGGCCGACGCCGCCGAGTCGGAGGCTGCGCGATGACGATCACCGTTACTCCGGTAACGGTCGGGCAGGCTGCCGTCGGGGCTTCGGTCCCGGCGGTAGCCGCCGCCCCGGCCCTGCCGGAACCCGACTGGTGCCTGTGGACCCCGTGCACCCCCGACCGGCACGACGGGTCGCGGATGCACATGTCCCCGGCGGTCGACGTGCCCACCGCCGCCGGAACCGGCCTGCTCGACGTGCGCCTCTGCCAACTCGACGAGGAGACCGAGGCCGGGCAGACGCAGGTGTCCCTGAACGTCGGCCGGAACCTCGGCAGCATGGCGGACCTGACGCCGGAGCAGGCGTTGGTGTTCATCGAGGTCGTCCGCGACCACCTGATGACCGCCGCCGGCCCGGCCGGTGTGCCGATGCCCGTCGAGCGGGTCCGGCTCGGTGACGAGCTGCTGACCCCGGACGGCAACTGGGAAGTCGTCGAGATCGTGGACGTGGACGGCTGGCTGTACGAGGGCCACCCGTCGGCGGTGTCGATCAACACTGCCGCGCACAGCGAGGACGAGGAGCACTACCGGTACCCGATCGGCACGCCGGTCCGCGTGCGTAAGGCGGTGTCGTGATGACCGTCCTGATCAAGCGGCGGACGGTGAAGAACCGGGCGTACGAGCTGCACGACGCCGACCAGCCCAACGCGGGCGCTTTCGCTATCGCGATGCGCAGCGCCGATGGGTGGAAGGTCGCGGCCCGTGGCGGCCGGATGGTCGGCGAGCGGCTGGACGGCCGCACGGCGGCGGCTCTGGCGACGCGTACCGCGCACGAGCAGATCCACATGGGTGCGGTACGGGCTCTGCTGGGAGGTGCCAAGTGAAGGTTCGGATCATCGGCACCGAGCGGGAGATCGAGGTCGGGGAGCACCTGCTCCGTGACGGCTTGGACGTCACCGACGTCCACCACCGGCAGTCCCGGAACCACGGCACCCCGATGGCGTACCTCCAGGCCGACATCCCGGCCGAGGCGCCGTACCTGGTCGTCACCCCGCCGTTCCGGATGAAGACCACGATCCCCGCCGAGCCTGTCGAGGCCCGGCAGGTCCGGCCGACCGACCTGGTCCGGGCTGAGGACGGCGGATGGATGCGGGTCGTGCGGGTCATCCCCGACCCGGTCAGCGAATCGACGGCGGCGGTGTTCATCGACGTCGTTCCGAACGTGCGGCCGACCCGGTGGGCGTTGAAGGTCGACGCCCTGCTGGTGCGGCGGCGTCTGCTCGATCGGGGGGACTGGGAGTGAGGCTCGTACTGAGTGGCCTGCCGTCGGAGGTGGCGGCGGCGAAGGAGCTGGTGAAGCGGACGTTCGTGGTGTGGCGGGCCGACTCCCGGCCGATCCGGTCGAGCAGTGCCGCCACTCCTGACTACGTGACCGTGTACCTGAACGTCAGCCTGCCCGGCGGGACGGGAGACAAGTCGTGACCGAGGAGGAGCCGAACTTCATCGCCCGGCACCTGCGCTGGCCGGCACTGGTCGCCGCCGTGGCGCTCACCGCGAAAGGTGAGTACGACCTGGCTCGGATGGCGCACTACGGCGAATGGATGGCAGTCCTATTCCCGATCTCGATTGATGTGTATTCGGCGGCAGCATTCCTGCGCCACCGCACGGGGGATGTCCTCGCCGGGTTGGCGTTGATGATCGGCTGTCAGATTGCCGTTCACTTGCTCCCGCTCCACATCACCGGCGAAGAGAAGGTGCCGTGGGGGTTGGTGATTGCGATCTCGTGCATTCCGCCGATCGTGGCGTGGCGGGCGCACGCGCTTGGCACCAAATCTCGGGCGGAAAAGACGAAGCCGGAACCGTCGATCGCCGAGCCCGTATCTGGCATGCCAGACATCGACGCGACGGACGTTGACGTACGTGATGCGTCGTTCGATCCGTGGTCGCTCGCCGAGCCGGCTCGTGACGCATCCCTGCCAGTCCACGCGGATGCATCACTCGGTGACCCGTTCGACGTACCGGCGATGCGTCACCCGATGCCGGAGGTGACGCGTCACGACACGCCCGCCCTGCCGGCCAGTGACGCACGGCTGACGTACCCGGCACTGACGCATCCGGCCCGCCGGACGGTGACGCACCGGATCAACGGCAGTGACGCGTCACCCGGCGACGGTCCGGACGGGTCCGAGGTGACGCGTCAGCCGGAGCCGGTGAAGACGCGTCGCGGTCCGAAGCCGGGCAAGGACGAGCGGATGGCCGAGGTACTCCGGCTCGTCGAGGAGGACGGCATGTCCGCCCGTGCGGCGGCGAAGAAGGTCGGCATCGACGAGCAGGCGGCCCAGCGGTACGTGCGGAAGCACCGGACCAACGGCCACACGGTGGGAGGTCACGGTGCGTAACCTCAACCCCTTGAGGACTCAACCCCTTGAGTCCCCGGAGAACCCGCCTCAGACGGTCGCCAAGGACCGGGAGACGGCATCTCCCCCGGCATCAACCCCCTTGACTTCTCAACCCCTTGAGAGTCGACAGAGCGTGACCGAGAAGGCGGCCGGAACCCGGCGGGGGAAGAAGCCGAACCCGCTGCTCGACCCGCCGATCCTGATGACCGCGATCATGCTCCTGGCCGTGCTGGAGATGGCGCTGTGGGCCGGCGTCGGCTGGCTGTGGTGGGCGGTCATCAACGCGGTGGCGGCCGTGATCGTGTTCGCGGCCCTGTTGGCGTGGCGCCGTCGCGGGAAGGGCGGTCTTCTCGATCGTCTCCTCGGTACGTCACGTCGGCCGGGTGCGTCATCCCGGTCTGGTGCGTCACCCAAGGGCGCGTCATCGAAGAAGCCGGGCGGTGCGTCACGGAACCCGCTGAGTCGCCTCCTGAACCCCAAGGGTGCGTCACGTCCGCGCGGTGACGGATCGGGGAAGAAGCCGGGTCTGCTTGACGCACTGCGGGGCAAGCGGCCGGGTGCGTCACGAAAGCCGGCCGGGTCCGGTGATGCGTCACGGCGGAAGCCGGGCGGGTCGGGTGACGCATCGGGGACGCGTCCGAAGAAGTCGAAGCTGTGGCCGTTCGGTGGCAAGAACCGGCCGGGCAAGTCGGGCGGGTCGAAGCCGTCGGGTGACGCGTCACGGTCGGGGAGTTCTCCATCCGGCAACCGGAAAGGGCCGGGCCGGAAGAAGAAGCCGGGCTTCTGGGATGACCTCCGCAAGGGATTCAACGACAAGCGGACCGAGGACAAGAAACGCGACGGAAAGCGCGACGAGAGCAAGAAGGAAAGGCCGGAGAAGGCGACCAACCCAACCCCCGCCGATCCGGAACAGGTGTCGGACAAGCCCGCACCGAAACAGCACAACGAGAAGCGGGCCGCACCGGCGCCGCAGCGAGGAAAGGAGACACCCATGGGAGTTCGACACGAGGACGACGCCAGCCTTCAGAGGTGGGGCCGGAACCTGCGGTCCGTTGCCCCGTCGATCGACGAGCTGGCGACGACGGCCCGGCAGCAGGGCGACATCGTGGAGGCCATCGCTACCGGGATGAAGCGGCTCGCCGACCAGGGCGAGAACGACCTTCCGGCGAGCAAGGCGCTGACGTCGGAGGCCGAGGTGATCGCGGCCGAGCTGCGGAAGATCCGCGAGGAGGACGACGATCGGGCGAACCGGCTGCGGGCGTTGGCGGCCCGGTCGGAGGCGCTGGCGGCCCGGTACGGCCAGGAACACGAGGTCGATGAGGCGCGGCTGGCCGGTGAGCGTGGCGGCCGGGCGCGGGAGAAGCGGGCCGACGTTTCGGCGGCCGAGCAGGACACCTGACCTGTCCGGGGTGTCCCGTGGTGTACACGCTGCGGGGCACCCCTGCCGGGTTCGTGGCCAGGAAGTGAAGGGGGTTGGGTGATGCGGAGTCGAAGCGGCGCGGTGTGGGTGCCGATGTGGATGCTGTTGGCGGTGCTGCTGGTGGTGGCGATCCGGCTCGGGTTCGCCCCGGTCGAGTGGTGGATTTCGCTGGTTGCCGGTCCGGTGATCGGTGTGCCGGCGGCGGTGGTGGTGTCGTTCGCGACGGACAAGCCGTGGGCGTCCGTTCACCGGTCTGCCGTGGTGCTGGCCGGGTCGGTGTGGGTGGCGTTCGTGGCGAAGACGGGTGCGGTGCAGTGGGCGGCCGTCAGCCTCGGCGCCGTGGGTGCGTTGTTCGCGGCGCTTGAGTTCGCGGTCGCCCGGAACCGGGTGATCGTGGAGACGATCCCGAACCTGCCGGACGTCGACCGGCGGCCGTCGGCGGTCCGGGAGTGGGAGGCGATGCTTCAGCGTCTCACCAAGACGAGGAAGAAGAGGGGTGAGGCCGAGGAAGACTGGGAGTGGTCCCAGCTCCGGGTCTCCGCCGTGACGCCGTGGCCGGACCGGACCGCCGGGGAGCAGGTGCACCTTGATCTGCCGGAGGGAATGACGGTCAAGGATCTGGCAGGGCAGACCGACAAGATCGCAGGCGCCCGACGTCTTCCCGCCGGCTGCGTCGTCCGCGTGTTGGACGGGCCGCACCAGGGCGCGGCGATCCTCGACGTGATGCTCCGGGACTGCCTCGCCGGTGACGGCCGGCGGATCTCGGAGCCAACCGACAAGGTGTCGATCTATGACGAGTTCGACATCGCGACGACCGCCCGGGGCGAGAAGCTGGACGTGTCGCTGCGGGAAGACTCGATGGTGGTCGGCGGCACCACCGGGTCGGGCAAGACGACGTTCCTACACCGGGTCATCATGCGGATGGCCCGCTGTGTGGATGCCCTGATCTGGATCGTTGACCCGAACGGCGGCGGTGTCGCCGCCCCGTGGATCGGCCCGTGGGCGCGCGGCGAGGCGTCGAAGCCGACGGTTGACTGGGTGGCGGAGGACGAGTACGAGGCTGCTGCCCTGGTCGCTGTCGCTACCGCGATCGTGAAGGACCGGAAGACGAGCCCCGAGGCCACGGCTCGGATGCGGGCGGCGAACACGACCGTTCTTCCGGTCGACGCGAAACTCCCTCTGATCCTGGTAATCACCGACGAGGGCGGTGAGCTGCGGCAGATGGCCGGACTGATTTCCAAGATCGTGGATGAGGGTATCGCCCGGCTGGCGCAGATCGGCCGAGCCCAGGGCGGCCGGGTCATCATGTCGGTGCTGCGCGGCACCGGGGACCTGCTCGGGAAAGGGCTGCGCACCGTCGCTTCACTGCGGTTGTGTCTCCGCATGGACGAGGAGGACGAGTACACGTACGTCCTCGGGGTGAACCCGGGCCGTGCCCGGCTGCTGCACATGGGGTCGGCGTACGTGTACCGGACGAAGGTCGACTACCGGCCGGTTCTGGCCCGGACGGTGGACGTCGACATCGCCAGCATCGAGCGGCACGCCATCGCAACCGCGCACCTGCGCCCGGACCTCGACGACCGGGGCAAGCGGGTGGCGGCCGGGGTTCGGGTTCAGGATGTGCTCGGTGGTCGGGATGCCGACGGCTTCCCCGAACTGCGGCGACACCCGGTGTTCCGGGACCTTCGGGATGGGCTGGTGTACGCGAACCGGTGGAAGCGGAAGGCGGCGATGCTGGCCGAACTGCGCGGCGAAGAAGTGCCGGAGGATGACCGGCCGGCGGAGCCGCCCGCGTTGGAGCGGCCGACGGTGGCGCCGATCGGCAGCGCGACGGAGCGGTTCCTGATCGGTACCGGGGTGACGTTGGAGCGGCAGCGTGCGCGGGCCGAGGTGACGTCAGGCGTCCAGGATCGGGCACCCGACAGTGGCATGGACGCGGAGGCGGAGCGGCTGCTGTCCGAGGCTCACCTGAAGCTGGACGGCGTACCGGGTGATCGCAGCAAGCCGGAGAACGCCCGCGAGTGGATCGAGCTGGTGTTGCGGGACGGGTACCCGGACATGATGACCGCCGCCCAGGTCCACGCGCAGATGGGCGAGCAGGGTGTCGAGGTGTCGTACCAGCGGGTTTATGACCTGCTGAAGTCGATGGCGAAGGCCGGCGGCAAGGTGCGGCAGGAAGGGAACAGGTACGAGCTGGTCCGCGAGTAGGCGGAAACGAGAGGAACCCCCGGCCCGATGTGGGCGCGGGGGTTCTTCCGTGTCTGGGGTCAGCCGACGGCCTTGAGGAACCTTTCGACGGCGCTGCCCGGCTTCGGTACGAACTTCGGCCGGGGCTGGTCGGCGGCCGGCTGGTCGGCGGCAGCAATCCGGGCGTTGGCGCGTACCGCGTCGGCGATGCCCTCCTCGACGGCGGCACGAACCGCGTCCGGGTCGGCGCCGAGCCGGATCGCGGAGTCGGCGGCGTCTCGTGCGCGCCGGGTGTACCGGGCTGCGATGGCGTCGTCGCTGTCCATGTCTCCACCATCGCACACGGGTGCGACCTCGATCCAGTACCGACAGAGGGGTGGGAGCTAATCTCCCACCCCTCTACGCTTGGAGGTATGACGGTGGTGTCAGTCCACGACGTCGCGGCCGAGATCCGGCGGCGGCTGCCCGGTGTCGACGAGCAGAAGCTTCACGCCCTGCTGTACTACTGCCAGGGTCACCACCTGGCGCACACGGGCGAGCCGCTGTTCCGTGAGGAGATCGTCGCCGCGCCGGCCGACTTCTGGGACACCGACCGGGCGTCACTCCCGCCCGTCGTCGGCGGGTAGCCCGGTACGCCGCACCTGTTCCGCCTCGGCCGGGGTGCCGTAGCAGTGCCCATGCTGACAGCCGTCGGGGTCACCGCACGGGTTCCGGATCAACCGGCCCGGCTGATCCCGCACGATCCCGACCAGTTCAGTCGTCAGCCGGGACTCGTCCACGATCCGCTGCGCTTCCGCCGCCTGCTCCGGGGTGTGCCTTCGTGGCCTGGTCATGAGCC
>NZ_JARUBN010000004.1 GCF_029626265.1 Micromonospora sp. WMMD1102
CGCTGGATCGCTTCGGCGATCATGGCGTGGTTGGTGCCGGCAGCCACCGCACGGAGACGAGCCAGCACCTGCTCGGTGTTCTCGATTGACGACCGGATCTGGTTGAGCGTGGTGTTGCCCTGCTCCGCAGCCTGTGCCAGTGCTGCTTTGACTTCCTCAATGCTGGCCATGCAGTCCTCCCCAGTTACCGGCTCCCTGCGAGTGATGGCCGCATGGATCGGGCGCAAGTAGGGCCACGGGTCATCACGCGCGCGTGGTCGAGCGAACACTATCTGAGAGCAGTGCGGCGTGCGGCCCCGCTGGTGCTGTCCGTGCCGCCACAAGAACTACTTGGGCTGGGCGACGAAGACGCCGACCCCGTGCACGCTCTCGACCAAACCCTCGGTTCGAAGCGCGTGCATGGCGTAGCGGATCACGGCGTCCGACACGTCGTGCTCGGCCTTGAGCTGTGCGGTTGAGGGCAGTTTGTCACCTGGCTTCAGCTCTCCGGTCTGGACTTGGTTCCGGATGTGGTTGGCAAGCTTCTCCCACTTCGTGACAGGCATCGGCACTCCTTGGTCTCCGCCTGCCATGAGATCACGACGAGGGTTCAGCCAGCAAGTTGTAGGTACAGCGAACTAGTACGCTTGACTTGAGCGAACTAGTTCGCTTAAGTTCCCTCCTGCGGGTGCTCCTTGGTCTCCAGCCTCCGGTGCGCTCGTGCCTCCCGGTCGGGGCGGTCGGCTCGTCCGAGTCGCCCGCCCCGACCCACCGAGTCACGCCCTGCTGTCGTACCTGCCTCCGGCTGCGGCGGTGGGGCGGGGCGGTGCCGGCCCGACAGCAGAGGGGATCCGGGCAGGCACCGCCCATCCACGCCCTGAGCTGCTCCGGAAAGGTTGGTGGTGTCGTGCGGATGCTGCTTCGACGGCTGTTCCGGCGGTACCGGAGGCCGCCCCGGCAACTCGGCCAGGCTTACCGGTCGGCGACCTACCGGCCGCTCCTGCCGTCACAGGTCAGGATGCGCCGGTTCACCCGGGTCGGCTTCGCCCGGCGGGGCGTCGATCCGGCCGAGGTGGCAGCCTTTCTCGACCAGGTGGCCGGTGACCTGGCCAGGGCCTACAACGAGCTGGCGACCGTCCGGGAGCAGAACGCCCGGATCAAGGACGCGTTGCGCCGCTGGCAGTCCCGCCAGTCGACCACGGCTCACCGGCTGGCGGATCGCTGATGACCGGCCGCTACGTCGTACACGTGCCGTTCACGGCGCCGGACCAGGACGCGGCCCGGCGGACGGCCCGGCTGCTGGCCCGGACGCTCGGCCAGCAGCCGCAGGTCGACCAGGCCGAGGCGACCGTCTCGGCCGAGGACGACCAGATCGTGCAGTCCCGACTCTTCTGCGACCGGCTCCTCGGCGCCGGTCGGCGCTGCGCGCTGCGGGCCGAGCACGAGGTGCCGTGCGCGAGCGTGGAGCTGGACCGGTGACCGGGGCGGTGCTGCCCGGCGCCGGTCCGCCGGTAGTCGACTGTCCCGCCTGTCACCGGCTCACCGTTGTCCTCGACGCCTGCCCCTGCACCAGCGGCGGTGACCGGATGCTCGTCGACGCGGGGCAACAGGGCGATGGGGAGGCATACCTGGACTGCCAGCTCTGCCGGGGCGCCGGCACCCTGCCCCGCCCCTGCCACCGTTGCCGGCAGGCCGGGCGGCTGCGCGGCCAACTCGTGCTGACCCTGGCGAATGCCGACACCGGGGCGGTGGCCTCGGCGAACGTCGTACCCGGAGTGGTGGAACCGGCGCGCTGGCCCGGTGACGGCGGAAGCTGGCATCTGCCGCTGGCGCCGATCCTGGCGGAGCTGGCCGCCAGCGTCGGCGCCGGGTCCTGGACCGAGGCGCGCAACCCACCCGGTTCACCCGACGGGCCCGTGCTGCTGCTGCCGTCCCGCTGGCGGCCGGACCTGCCGCCGGAGACCCGGGCCGTGCTGGAGGCGGAGACGATCGCGTCGCACGGCCATGTCGCCTGGCAACTCTACCTCGGTCGCACCGCCGCCGAGCCGCCCCTTGACCCCGCCCGCGAGCTGGCCCGACGCTGCCGGTTGGCCGACCTGCTCCGCCTCGACCTGGTGCTGGAGGCCCGCCGTCGGCACCTCGCCGCCGAGCCGACCTGGCAGCTCCGCTACGAGGTGCCGGGCGGGCCGGTGCCGACCGACGTGCGCGCCGGCTCTGACGACCTGACCGGGGCGATCGTCGCCACCACCGATCTCGACGCGCTCTATGACCTTGAGGCGCGCGGTCGGACCGCCCCGGCCCACTACCTGACCGGCGGTGCGTCGCCGCCGGCCGCCCCGCCGGACGTCGACCTGGGCCAGCTCGAACGGCGGATGCTCGCCGACTGCACCGACCTGTCCACCGGGGCGCCGACCGCCGGGGCGCAGGCGATCTGGCGCGACGGTCGCTGGTGGCACACCAGTCTGCGGATCGCCGGCACCGCCGAGACGTTCAGCGAATGGGACACCGGGCAGATCTATCTCCGGGAGACCATCGTCCTGCGGCGCGGCTGGCAGCCGCCGGCACCGTCGTGGCAGGGACCATCCATCCCGTACGTCGACTGCCCGCACTGCGATCCGCACAGCCGGCTCCGCCGCTGCGACTGCGTCCTGTTCACCGGCCGGGCCGACCCGGACTGCCCACAGTGCTCCGGTGCCGGTCGTCGACCGTCGGCGCTGCCCTGCGACACCTGCCGGGACAGTCACCGTATCCACCACAGCCTGACGGTCACGCTCACCGACCTGGCCGACCGGGTCACCCACCTGCACTGGCAGGCCGACCGGGACGGCTGGCGGGCCGGCGACCTCACCTGGCACGGCGACGCGCACCCCTCGGCAACCGGTGAGCAGGGCTGGCAGACCGGCGAACGGCTTGCGGCGCCGCACGTCGCGACCCAACCCGGCGGCAAGCCGGTGTACCAGCTTCCCGACCCGTTCCGGCTGGCGACCTGGGCCGACCAATTCGCCGTACGCCCGGACGACCTCACCGAACTCGACGGCGGCGGCTCGATCGGCCAGGGACTGCTGGACGGGACCGTCACCCTGCCTTATCCCGGCGCCGATCCGCTCACCGAACACCTGCGCCAGGCATCCCGAGGCCGGCCCGGTGCCCGGCTGTTCGTGCTCGCCCGCCGGCCCGACGTGCCGCCCCTGGCCGACCTGGTCCGGCTCCTCCTCGGGCTGCGACTCACCGTCACGGTCACCCTCGTCGACCACGGCGACAACGCGGGAGACCCCCGTCTCGTCCAGGGTGAAGGGTGGGACGTCGGCGTCGAACCGCCGGGGCTGCCGGTCGCCCCGGACGCCCTGCCGGCCCGTCCCACCCCGGAAGCCGCGATCGCACGCTGCCTCGAACAGCTCGAAACCGCCGTCGCCCGGCGGGTCCCCGACGACCCGGCCCAGCCGATCCCGGTACCGCAGACCCCGGTCCCGGGCCTGGTCGAGGTCGACGATCCCGTACCGCTGATCCGCCGGCTCGCCCGGCACCACACCGGTCAACCCGTCGCAGTCCACTACGACGGCACCACCTGCCAGCTGCTCGTGCACGACCGCGACGGCGTACGCCGACTCTGCGCCGCCCCGACCCTGCTCGCCGCGCTCGCCGCCCTCGGCCTCGGCCGCCGCTGACCCCGGTGGACGGCTCCGGGTGGATGGTGCCCCTCGTCCGACGGCGGCTTGGGCCCCACCTGGGCGGCGTAGGTCCGTCAGCCCGTGGATACCAGTGTGTCATCGTGACGACACCCTGGTATCACGGCTGAACAGAGTGTCGGTCCGGAACCGATCCGGGCCGGGTCAGCGTCGCCGGTGCGTGCGACGCGACCGTCAGAGCCGGTCGATCTCGGTGAGGTCGATGTCGAGCTCGAAGGGCGTGCTCACCTTCACCCGGCCGTGGAAGATGCCGATCGGCTGGTAGACACGCTGCGCCTCGAGCAGCTCGTGGACGTAGACCGTGGGCTGGCCATCGGCCTCCTCCACTCGCCAGAAGTGCGGGATGCCGGCCTTCGCGTAGAGCTGCGGCTTTCGTTCGCGGTCGCGCAACCACGAGTCGGGCGAGACCACCTCCACCGCGAGCGACACCGCATCGGCGGGATACCAGGTCTGGTCGTTGTCGATGTCCGCGTCGGCGCTCACCACAATCAGGTCGGGCTCGGGGCGCTGGTGCGGACCGAGCACCACGGACATCTCGCGGCGGACCCGGAAGCGCTCGGGTGGCGCCGAACGCGCCAGTGCCTGCTCCAGCAACCGAAGAGTCTTCATGTGGAAGAGCTTCTGCGGGCTCACGAAGACGAGGCTCCCGTCGATCAGCTCGGTGTGCGGGGGAAGACCCGGGATCCGGTCGAGGTCCTCGGCGGTGAACCCACCGGGCGGCGGTCGGAACCTCTCGTACGCCGGCTCGGCGCTCATCGCCTCACCCCCCCTGCGGTCGACCCGTCGTGCCGCCCAGCATAACGAGCACCAGCAGCCGCGCTGCCGAGATGCTGGCCGATTTCCGACCCCTTTCCGGGTGGCAGTGATCCGACACCTGCGCATAACGTTGCCGTGTGTCGCATTCGGGCCGCGCACGGTGGCGGGCATGCATCCGAGACGATCATGCCGGGATTCGCGGTGCCGGCCTCGTGCTCGGCAACCGGCATGTGCTGACCTGTGCGCACATCCTCCTTCCGGCGCCGCACGGCGAACCGGGTGCCGCGCACGCCAGGCCCGCCCGGGACTTCGAGGTCGAACTCGTCGGGCGACGTCCCGCCGTGGCGCCGATCCGGGCCGGAGTGGTCGACGGCTGCTGGAAGCCGCCGCAGGACGACCAGCGGGCCGACCTGGCCCTGCTCGGGCTCGCCGAGCCACTGCCGGAAGAGACCGGTCAGGTGCTGCGCCGGCTGCCGTCGGGCGCCCGCCGGGCGGTACGGATGTTCGGCTTCCCCGACATGGTCCCGACCGGGGTCTGGGCGCGGGCCCGGCTCGCCGGGGACGGCGGACCGGGTGGCGAGTGGATCCAACTCGACTCCGAGCCGACCGGTCCGACCGTGGAGCCCGGGTTCAGCGGTACGCCGGTCTTCGACGAGGAGACCGACCAGGTGCTCGGGATCGTGGTCAGCTATCTCGCCGGCCAGGGCTCGGCACTGTCCTGGATGATCCCGGTCGAGACGATCATCAGGTACCTGCCCCGGGTCCGCGAGTGGGTCAGCGGCGACTCGGCGGTGGACGCCAGCCTGGCCGCGCCCGTCGGTCCGGTGCACAGCGACGAGGCGGTGGTCCGGCAACTCGCCGATTTTCTCGCCCCCGGCGCCCCGCCGGACTCGCGGATCATGGTCACCGCGCCCGGCTCGCCCGCGCAGGCCGCCCTGCGCGACGTCGTGCTGCGGACCAGCCGGGAGTTCCGGCCCGCCGGCCCCGACCGGAGCGGGCCGCCGCCGGCCGTCGCCGGTGAGTCCCGGCCGGGCCGGATCGACCTGGCGCTCGACGTGTCGGGCCGGACGGTGGCGGAGGTCAGCAGCCGGATCGTCAACTGGATGAGCGTCGGCGCCGAGTTGGAGAAGTCACTCGCCGACAGCATGGCGGGCGAGCCGCCGCCGATGAACCTGGTACTCGACGGGGTGGACCGGGCGGCCGACCCGGCGGCACTGGTCGCCGAGGTGGTCCGGCCGATCGCCGAGCGGGTCGCCGGACGGAACCTCCGGCTGCTGCTGACCTTCCACGACCACGACGCGCCGAGCCTGCCGTACGCCGCGATCGAACTGCTGGCCGCCCGGATCGCCGAGGTGCGGGCCGCCGAACAGGCGGCCCGGGAGCGGTACGTCCACGTCGCCGCCCGGGTCACCCCGGTCTCGGCTCCCGGATCACACGAACCGGGGCTGCGGCTGCGGCTGACCGCGCTGCGGGCCGCCGCCGCGCAGCCCGGCAGCACACCGCTGCTGCCCGTCGTCGAGTCGTGCCGGCGCAGGGCCGACCGGGCCCTGGATGCCGCCAGGCGGGCGGTGCGGGACATGGAGTCGCTCCTCGACGAACGCGACCGGCTGCGGGACCGGCTCGACGGATACCGCTCGGGCGTGCCCGCGCCGCTGCGCGAGGACCGGGAGTTGACCGCGCTGTACCGGCGGGCCCACGAGGCGCTCTGGCAGGGGCCGGCCGACCTGACGGCGTGTGCCGTGCTCGTCGACCGGTACGGCACGGTGATCCGGCGCCACACCACCGGCTCGACGCCGAAGCAGGACGGGCCGGGGCTGAGGCAGGACGGGCCGGGGCAGGACGGGGGGGCGGTGCGGTGACCGACAGGTGCAACCGTCCGGACTGCACCGGGACGGTGGACGAGACCGGCTTCTGTGACACCTGCGACCGCCGGCCGCTGCCCGCCACGACCGGCGGCGGACCGGCGTCCTTCGCCGTCACCGGCACCACCGGCTCCGGCTCTGGCTCTGGCTCCACAGCCTCCGGTGGCCCGTCCTGGCTGGTCGGCGGCCTGGTGCCGATGCCGGAGTTGGAACCGGCCGACCCGGTGAGCCGGTTGCGCGGCGACACCGAGGTGCCCGAGGCGAGCCGGTTCTGCGGCCGGTGCCGGGCCGAGGTCGGCCGGGGGTACGCCGGCCAGCCCGGCCTGCTGGAGGGCTTCTGCGGCCACTGCACGACGCCGTTCTCGTTCGCCCCGAAGCTGCACCGGGGTGACCTGGTCGCCGACCAGTACGAGGTCGACGGCTGTCTGGCCCGGGGCGGCCTCGGCTGGGTCTACCTGGCCCGGGACACCCACCTGGACGGCAATCCGGTCGTCCTCAAGGGACTGATCACCAACAGCGACGCGGCGCTACGGCTGGCGGTCGCCGAACGGCGCTTCCTGACCACCCTGGACCATCCCAACATCGTCCGGATCTTCAACTCGGTCAACCACCGCGACCCGCAGACCGGCGAGCGGGCCGGCTACATCGTGATGGAGTACCTGAACGGCCAGTCCCTCCAGGACGTGCAGGAGGCCGCCGCCCGGGGTGTCGCGCCGCTGCCGGTCGAGCACGTCCTGGCGTACGGGCACGAGATCCTCGCGGCGATGGAGTACCTGCACGGCCGGGGGCTGCTCTACTGCGACATGAAGCCGGCGAACGTGATCCGCTGCCCGGACCGGATCAAGGTGATCGACATCGGTGGCGTACGCCGGATCGACGACGACCAGAGTCCCAAGGTCGGCACCGACTTCTACCAGGTTCCGCCGGACGAGATCCGCCGGCACGGGCTGACCGTCCGGTCCGACATCCACACCGTCGGCCGGACCCTCCAGGTGCTCTTCGAGGTCAGCGAGGAGGGGCGCCGGGCGGCGCCGGCCGGGCGGGCCGACGGGATCGCGTTCGGGGTGGAGTCCTTCGTCCGGCTGGTCAACCGGGCCGTCGCCGGGCACGACCGCCGGTTCGCCACCGCCGCCGAGATGTCGCAGCAGCTCAAGGGGGTACTCCGGGAACTGCTGTCGCTGCGTACCGGCCGGCCGCACCCGGTCCGGTCCACCGTCTTCGCGCCGACCCCGGTGCTGCTGGACGCCGGGCTCGGCGCCGTGCCGGGGCTGGACGTCTGGATCCGGGGCGAGACCGGGCTGCTCGACATCGCGCCGCCGTCCCCGTCGTCGGCGGCCGGTGCGCTGCCGCAGCCGGTCGTGGACCCGGACGACGAGGCGGTGGACCTGCTGGCCACCGCCGGTGCGGCGGACCCGCGCGGACTGGTCGAGAAGTTGGCCAACTCCGGGCTCCGGTCGGTCGAGGTGCGGTTCGCGCTCTGCCGGGCGTACCTGGAAGCGGGTGATCCGGACAGCGCGGCCGGCGCCCTGGACGCGGCCGTGACCGACCTCGGACCGCTGGCCGACCACGACTGGCGGGTCCGCTGGCACCGCGGCCTGCTCGCGCTGTCCCGGGCGACGGGGCCGGCGGCGGAGGCATGGGCGGCCGGGGCCCAGCTCAACGCCGCCGACACCGAGTTCAACGCCGTCTACTCCGACTGTCCCGGCGAGATCGCCCCGAAGCTCGCTCTCGCCTTCTGCGCCGAGCACCTGGGCGAGCGGTTCCGGGCGGAGCAGCTCTACCAGGCGATCTGGCGGCGGGACCGGAGCGAGGGCAGCGCCGCGTTCGGGCTGGCCCGGCTGCGGCTGCACGACGGCGACCGGGCCGGGGCGGTGCGGGTGTTGGACGAGGTGCCGAGGGAGACCCTGCACTACGAGCGGGCCCGGGTCGCGGCGGTCCGCATCCTCTGCGGCCGGCTGCCGGTCGGCGGGCCGAGCGTCGACGACATCGCCGAGGCGCTGCGCCGGCTGCCGGCGCTGCACCTGGACGGTGGCAACCCGACCGGGGAGGCCAGGGACCGACTGACCGCGCTGGTCCAGGCGGCGGCACTCGGCCTGTTCCGGGACGGCGGCCGGGCCGGGCCGGGCGAAGGGCACGGCTCCAGGCTCGGCGAAGGGCTTGGCGAGAGGCTCGGCGGAGGGCTCGGCGACCGTGCCGACGTGCTCGGCCCGGAGCCGACCGAGGACGGCCTCCGGCGCCGGCTGGAACGGTCGATGCGGGTACTCGCCGGGCAGGCCCGGACGATCGAGGACCACGGTGCCCTGGTGGACCTCGCCAACGCGGTACGCCCGAGGACCCCGTGGTGACGAGTCCACACGCCGCTGGCGACGGTTCGAGTCCCGGGACGGTGGCGATCCGATGGGAGGTGCCGGCGTGACGTCAGGTCCCGGCGGGGGAGGCCCGCCACACGCGTTCGGGTTGGAGGTCGTGCAGAACCCGTACCGGTCGACCTCGGACACCGGGATGGCGGTCGTACTCCGGGTCACGGCCCGGACCCCGGACCGGTCGGCGTTGCCGGCGGCCGGCACGGCCGGGGTGGTGGTACTCGTCGACTGCTCCAGCTCGATGGGCTACCCGCAGTCCAAGATCGTGGCGGCGAAGCAGGCGACCCGGGCGGCGATCGACACCATCCGGGACGGCAGCAGCTTCGCCATCGTCGCCGGCACCGAAACCGCCCGGATGGTCTATCCCGACCGGGCGAGGACGGCAGTGGCCAGCGCGAGTACCCGGACGGCGGCGAAGCGGGCGGTCGGGCACCTCTACGCGGGCGGCGGTACCGCGATGGGGCAGTGGCTGCGGCTGGCGCACCAGCTGCTGGGGCCGTACCCGGACCTGGTGCGGCACGCGATCCTGCTGACCGACGGGCGTAACGAGCACGAGACAGCGGAGCAGCTCGAAGAGGTGCTGACGAGCAGCGCCGGCACCTTCGTCTGCGACGCCCGGGGCATCGGCGACGACTGGGACCACCGTCAACTGCTACGGATCACCTCGGTGCTGCGCGGCACGGCCGAGGCGGTCGGACAGGTCGAGGAGCTGGTCGCCGACTTCGGGTCCATCATGGACAGGGCGATGGGCAAGCAGGTGCCCGACCTGCGGATCCGGCTCACCACCGCACCCGGGGTACGGGTCCGGTCGGTACGCCAGGAGACGCCGACGCTTGCCGACCTCACCGAGCACGCGACGGTGCTGGACGACCGCACCACCGAGTTCTACACCGGTTCCTGGTCCGGCGAGGAGAGCCGCGACTTCCTGGTCGACCTGGCGATCGGCTACGTATCCGCCGGCGAGCGCCCACCGCTGGAGGAGGAACGCCGGGCGGCCCGGGTGGACCTGCTGATGGCCGGCGAGCGGTGCGCCGACCCACGGCCGATCGTGTTGCGCTGGACCGACGACCCGGTGGCGCCGACCCGGATCGAGCCGGTGCTCGCCCGACACCTGGGCCAGGAGGAGTTGGGCGACGCCGTGGCGGCCGGCTGCGACGCGCTGGAGGCGGGGAACCGGAAGCTCGCCGAGGAGCAACTCGGACTCGCCGTCGTCCTGGCGCAGCGGCTCGGCGCCACCGAGGTGCTGCACCGGCTGGCCGGGCTGGTGGAGATCACCGGCGACTCCGACCACCCTGCACGGCTCAGCCTGGATCCACCGGTGGTTGGTGAGGTGGGCGTGCCGGTGTGTGGGGATTGACCGCCGCTGATGGGTGGGGGTGCTGGGCAGGTCGGGTCTGCCGGTCTGTCCGGCTTGCTCCGTGGTCCTGGTCGTGGTGGTCGGTGTTGGTGTGGTTAGCCGGCGGGTGGGGGCAGGGCGCGGATGCGGTGCAGGGCGGTGAGGAGCGCGTCGGCCCAGGGCCAGGCGCGGGGTAGGTGTAGGTGCAGGCGGCGGGCGGTGCGGGTGAGGCGTGCGCCGACGGTGTAGATCTTGCGGCGGACGGTCTTGGCGGTGACGCGGGGCAGGCTGAGGCCGAGGCGGGCGGTCCAGCGGGTCAGGTTGTGGGCGATGGTGTTCAGGACCAGCCAGGCGGCGTTGCCGCCGAAGCTTTTGGTGGGTAGGTGGGCCAGGCCCATGCCGTGTTTGAGGTCGCGGATGGCTAGTTCGACCTCGGCGTGGCGGCGGTGGTCGGCTTCCAGGTCGAGCATCGGCCCGTCGCGGTCGGTGATGAACGGGTGGTAGTCGTAGACGGGGAACAGAGCCTGTTGGGCGGCGCGGCCGGTGTTGCGGGCCAACGCGTCGGTGCAGGGGGTGCGGCGCACGATCAGCCGGACCGGGGCCGGGTTGGGCCGGTCGTGGCCGTGGGTGTCCTGGGTGAACGGGGTCCAGGTGATCTCGGTGACGGCGGCGCCGGGTAGGAAGTAGTCGATCGGAGTCCAGGCGGTGTCGTCGATGGCGGGGATGACGTGTTTCAGGTTGCCGATCATGCGGGCGCCGATGGAGAACCGCACTCCGGCGGCCCGGCAGGCGGCGACCACGTCGTGCAGGTAGAACCCGGAATCCATCCGGAACACGAGGTTCCCGGCTGCGCCGGCGGCCCGCACACGGCCGATGGTCTCCTTGATGAACACCGGCGCGGCGGTGGCGTCGTTGGACCGGCCCCGCCGCAGTCGGGCGTGCGCGACGTCGCCGGTGCCGGCGATCACCGCGAGCAGGGGGTGATAGCCCCGCCGTCCGGTGCGCATCACCTCCCGCGCGCCGGCTTTGCCCAGCCCGTACGTCTCACACAGCGTGGAGTCGATGTCCACCGTCACCGACTCGGTCAGGCCGGGTGACGCCCCGGCGGCGACCGCCCGGGCCAGCAGCCGGCGGGCGACCACATCGAGTTGCCGGGCGTGGTTGAACCCGAACGCCCGCAGAAACGACCCGACCGTCGAGGGCGCCGCCACCCGGTGACCCAGCACCGCCTGGGTCGACCCGGCCCGCAACGCGGCCACATCATCGATGCAGTCCCCACCGGCCAGCAGCGAGTGGATCACCGTCAGGCACTTGTCGTCCGGATGCGCGCCCAGACTGCCCGGCACCGTCACATGCTCCCGCAACAGCCCAGGCAGACCCAGCCGCTGCCCCAACGACGCCGCCACCAGCAGACCCGCATCCGACACGGCATTACCGTCATCCGCGCTGACAACAAGCCGATCCAAGCTGTGCGATGCTGACACCACGAGGGTGCTCCTTGGGTAGGTGAATCATTGGTGTGGTAACCACGATTTTCCCTGCCCAGGAAGCACCCTCACTCGTTCAACACGCCTCACCCCGACCACACCCCGGTGGATTCAGGCTCAGGCAGGACTGGACCCGCAGCGCGCTGCTCCGGGTCGCGGTCAGTTCGGTGATGGTCGGCGACGCGGAGCCGCCCTGGGATCCCCCGCACCCCGGGCCCGCACCCCGGTCGCCGCTGCCGGCCGAGGCGGAGCCGGGGACGGAGCCCGCCGCCGTGCCGACACCCCGGGGCGGTGCCGACCAGGTCTGTCCATGCGGGCGGATCTCGCCACCCGAGGCGGCGGCGTGTGAGGCGTGCCGCCGGCCGTTCGAGGCGGCGACGGCCGGCGGCGAGGTGAACTGATGACGACGGCGCCGACCGGGCCGACCCGGGCGAGCACCACCCGGCGTACCCTGCTGCGCCTGCTCGGCGCCCTGCTGGGCGTGACGGCGCTGGTGCTGGCCGGCTCGCTCGCCGTGGTCTGGGGCACCCACCGCACCGCCGACACCGTACGCGGCCGGAGCCTGCCCTCGGTGATGGAGCTGTCCGCCGTGCGTACCGCACTGGTCCGGGCCGACACGGCGGCGATCACCAGCTTCCAGACCCGGCAGGCCGGCCTCGTCGGGCCGGGCGAGGAGTACCAGAACCAGATCGCCGCCGCCAGCCAGAGCCTGGCCCAGGCCGCCGAGGACATCGGCTCCGGCGGCGCCGGCAGCCGGCAGATCCAGGTGGTCGAGGGGCTGCTCGTCACGTACGTCGGGCTGATGGGGCAGGCGGACGCGCACTACCGGCAGAGCGGGCCGGGCGGCCTCGCCACCGCCTACGCCTGGTACGCCTCCCGCCTGCTGCACTCCGACGGCGGCATCCTGGCCCTGCTCGACAGCCTGCTGGCGGCGGAGAGCGAGGCGCTGGAGGCGAGGCTCTCGTCCGGCTGGCTGAGCCCCGGCGCCACGCTACTCTGGCTGGTGCCGGCGCTGCTGCTGCTCGCCCTGCTCGTCGGCACCCAGGTCTTCGTGCGCCGCCGGTTCCGCCGGGCGGTCAACTGGGGACTGGCCGCCGCCACGGTGCTGCTGGTGCTGCTCACCGCCGGCACGTCGTTCGTGCTCGTCTCGAAGGGCCAACTCGCCGACGCGCACGGGGAGCTGGCGGAGGTCCGCCGGCTGTCGGCGGAGCAGTCCACCGGCGCCGACCGGGAGGGGGTCGCCGCACTCGACGAACTGCTCGCCGACTTCTGCCCGCCGACGGACGGCTGCCAGGTCACCAGCGACGTGTTCCGCACCGGTACGGCCGCCGGTTCGCCGGACGCGGTGTCGTCCCCGGCGCTTCCGGCGGCGGACCCGGACGTGCTGCGCCGCGCCGAGGAGGTCGACGACCAGGCCGCACTGGCCACCGCGGCGACCTCGGGTGCCTTCGTCGTACTGCTGCTGACGTCCCCGTTTCCGTTCCTCGTCTGGCTGGGGCTGCGGCCGCGGATCGAGGAATACCGGTACCGGTCGAGATGAGGCAACGGATGCGACGAACGCTCGCCAAGCTGGTCCTGCTGCCGGTGCTCGCCGTCGGGCTGGGCCTCGGCGGCTGCCTGGGCCAGCCCGACGAGGAGACGGTCACCGTGCTGGCCTCCTGGACCGGTGCCGAGGAGGAGAGCTTCCGGGCGGTGCTGCGCGAGTTCGAGGAGCGGTTCGGCGTCGACGTCGACTACCGGGGCACCCGGGCGGTCCGGCAGATCCTCCTGGCCGAGGTGCAGAAGGGCACCCCGCCGGACGTCGCCGTGCTGCCGACGGTGAGCGAACTGGCGGCGTACCTGCGCCGGGGCGTACTCCGGCCGCTCGACGCCGATCCCGCCTCGTCGATGAGCCCGCAGTGGCGCGCACTGGCCCAACTCAACGGCGGTGGCGGCCTGGACGTCGTGCCGATCAAGGCCGACCTGAAGAGCCTGGTCTGGTATGTGCCGGGGCGGGTGCCGTTCGGCGCGGCCGGGCCGCCGCAGGACTGGGCGGCGCTTGTCGAGACCAGCCGGTCGCTGGCACGGGCTGGGCAGACCCCGTGGTGTCTGGGGATGAGCGCCACCCCGGGCTCCGGCTGGCCGGGAACGGACTGGATCGAGGACATCCTGCTGCACCGCTCGGGCGCGGCGGCCTACGACGCCTGGTCGGCCGGGCGGCTCGGCTGGACCTCGTCCGAGGTACGGGCGGCCTGGAACGCCTGGGGCGACCTGGTCGGCTTCCCGGGGATGGTCCGGGGCGGCAGCGCCGCCGCCCTGCTGACCGAGTTCACCGACGCCGGCCGGCCGATGTTCACCGGATCGCCCGGCTGCCTCCTCGAACACCAGGCGTCGTTCGTGATCGGGATGCGGGCCGGCTATCTCGAAGGCGAGTCGAGCGGCACCGTCCGGGCGGCGGACGTGCTCGGTGCGGACTACTTCCCCTTCCCGGTCTTCGCCGGTGCCGGCCCGGCCGGGCGGGACGGTTCGATGGCCTCGGCCGACTTCGCCGGTCTGTTCAGCGACAAGCCGGCGGCCCGTCGCCTGATCGAGTTCCTCGCCACCGACCAGGCCCAGCGGATCTGGCAGGGTGGCAGCGCCGGCAGCTTCTTCTCGGTCAACCGGGACGTCCGGCCCGACGACGACACCGCCGCGCCGGACACTGTGGACCGGCGGCCGGAGGTGAGCAGGAGGATCGCGGAGACCCTGACGGCGAGCCGGAGTCCACTCTGCCTCGATGCCTCGGACGTGATGCCGAGCGCGATGGCGAACGCCTTCCAGACCGCCGTACTCGAATATCTCCAGTATGGCGCGGAGCGGCTGGACTCGCTGCTGGGGGACCTGGAACGGCTCCGCGTCGCCATCCCGCCCGACGAGTGGCTGCCGGGTGCGTGCAGCGCACCGGTTTAGCGGCGTACCCGCTTAGCGGCGGCGCACCGGTTTGGTGGCCGCGCATTCGTAGCCGGTCGGCACGGACCACGGGGACGGCCCGCGCACCGGTACCCTGTGACCCGTGATCGGTGGCGACCCCGGGCGCGACTGCGGTGACCTCCCCGGCCCGGAGCCGGCCCGCCCGACGACGCCGTACGCTCGGCGCGGCGGTGCTGGAGTCCGTAGCCGTGATCGGCCCCGCCGCCGTTGACCGGCCGCCAGTTCGCGATGGCCCCGCCGACCGCCAGCGCGGCGACGACCAGGGTGCCGGCGCCGGCTCGCAGACCCAACCGCTGCACGGGACCGGGCGGCGTCCGGTGACTGGCGACCGGATCAGAACCGGGTCGCCCGGCCGGCCCGGTCATCCGGCCATCCCGTCCTGCACCGGCACCCGGACCTCGGCCCGACGCTCGGGATCGAGCCACTCCCACCGGTCGCCTACGGTGTCGAGGCGGCGCGTCGTACCCCAGACCTGCACCGTCACGCTCTCCGGCACCGCGGTGCCGTCGTCCTGTTCCCGGGTGACTCCGGCGACACCGGCCAGCCTGACGGCGTCGTCGAAGTCGGTACGGCTCTTGTTGGCGGCGTTCTCGATCGTCGCCAGTACCGTCAACCAGCGCTTGCCGTCGGCGAGGTAGAGCGTCGGCAGCTTGCCGACCAGCCTGCTGCCGGTCACCGTCACCTGCCACGGTCCGCCGTCGACCCGCTGGCCGACCTCGACCGTCGGCACCTCGGCCTTCGCCACCGTCTCCAGGCCGCCGAACAGGCTCGACGCGGCCAGCCCGGCCACGCCGGTGCCGACCCCCAGCCAGCGCAGCGGCATTGCCAACACTCGGGCGCCCAGCCCTACCCGGCTCGCGCCCGGCCCCCGCCGTGGTTCGACACGGTTCCGGAGCATAGGCACCGGTCGCTGATCGGGCCAGTGCGACGCGCGCCGCGGCGATTCGCCGAGCGGTGCTGGTAAGCGTCAGAAAGCCTTGCGTTCCTTACGACTGCCGTGCCAGCATCGGTTCCGATGAACCAGCCGACCACGCCGCCCCCGGAAACCGTGCCGACCCCGCAAGGTGCACCGATCGCGGGAGCCGTGTCCGGCCCGGAAGCCGTGTCGGGCCGGGGAGACGCACGAACCTCGCAGGCCGTGCCGACTCGGGGAGCCGCATCGACCCCGGGATCGGGGCCGGCGTCCGAGGGCGCACCGGGGTCGGGGGCGGTCGACGCGTCCGGGCGGCGGATCCTCGGACTCGCCCTGCCGGCCCTGCTGGTGCTCGCCGCCGAGCCGCTCTACGTACTCGTCGACACCGCCGTACTCGGACATCTCGGCGCGGTGCCGCTCGCCGCGCTCGCCGTCGGCGGGCCGGTGATGACCCTGGTCGTTTGGATCGGCACCGTCACCGCGTACGGCACCACCGGGCGGGCGGCCCGCCGCTTCGGGTACGGCGACCGGGCGGCAGCCGTCGCCGAGGGCGTCCAGTCGTCCTGGCTCGCCCTCGCCGCCGGAGTGCTGCTGGCGGTCGCCATGCAGTTCGCGGCCGGCCCGCTGGCGCGTACCGTCGCGGGTGGCGGATCCCCCGAGGTGGCCGACGGCGCGGCAGCCTGGCTGCGGATCGCGGCGATCGGCGCCCCCGGCCTGCTGCTGGCCGCGGCCGGCAACGGCTGGATGCGCGGCGTGCAGGACACCCGGCGGCCGCTCTGGTTCGTGCTCGGGCCGAACCTGCTCTCCGCGCTGCTCTGCCCGCTGCTCGTCTATCCCGCCGGGCTCGGCCTGGCTGGCTCGGCGATCGCCAACGCGATCGCGCAGACCCTCTCCGGGCTGCTCTTCGCGGCCGCGCTGGTCGCCGAGCGGGTTCCGCTGGCACCCCGCCCGAGGGTGATCGGCCGGCAACTCGTGCTCAGCCGTGACCTGCTGATCCGGGGCGCCGCCTTCCAGGTCAGCTTCCTCTCCGCGACCACCGTGGCGGCCCGATTCGGGGTGGCCGCCGTCGGCGCGCACCAGATCGCCCTGCAACTCTGGTTCTTCACCGCGCTGCTGCTCGACGCGCTGGCCATCGCCGCCCAGGCGCTCGTCGGAGCCGCCCTCGGCGCGGGGAACGGTGCCGGCGCCCGGCTGCTGGGTCGGCGGATTGCGATCTACGGCGGCGTCTGCGGGATCGCCTTCGCAGTTGTCATCGGCGCCGGTGCCGGTGTGGTGCCGGGCTGGTTCAGCGACGACCCACAGGTACGTGAGCAGGCCATGATCGCCTGGCCGTGGTTCGTCGGGATGCAGCCGCTGGCCGGCGTCGTCTTCGCCCTCGACGGGGTACTCATCGGTGCCGGCGACGTCCGGTTCCTGCGCGACCTGACCGTGGTCAGCGGTCTCGGCGTCTTCCTGCCGACGATCTGGCTCAGTTACGCCCTCGATCTCGGCCTCGGCGGGATCTGGGCCGGGCTCACCCTTTTCGTGCTGGCCCGGCTGGTCGGACTGCTGCTCCGGATCCGCTCCGGCCGCTGGGCCGTACTCGGCGCCACCCGTTAAGGACGGCCGTCGGCGGCTCCTACCGGAATATGCCCACTGACCGGGATTCGTCGGTGCTCACCCGCAGTGGTCTGTACGTGGTGGAGCTGAAGCACTGGCAGGGTGTAATCGAGGGCAGCGGCACCCACTGGACCCGGCAGCTGCCGAACGGCCGGACGTTCCCGGAGGACAACCCGTACATCCTGGCGAACCGTAAGGCGAAGCGGCTGGCCAGCCTGATCAAGCACTACGCCCCCAGGAATGCGCAGGTGCCGTACGTGGGCGCGATCGTGTTCCTGCATGCCCGCCACGAGGATCGTGGCCGCGCACCGGCCGGACCGCGCTTCCGGTGCTCACCGAGGCGTACGGCAGGCTAGCCGGCAACGGGACGGGCGAGGACGAGGGTCAGCATGGCACCCGGACCGCCGATCGCGCCGCCGGCCGGACCGGAAGCGTGACGGGCGCGAGGACGGTCGGTGAGATGGCGGCGGGCATGGTCCCGCCTCGGTCGATCCGGGCTTCGACACCCTTGACGATCTTCCGAACGGCCATGCCCGCCGTCATGCGGCCACGTCCCGTGGGTGTTCCGTAGCCGCGCCCACCACTATTCGGGGTGCCGGTCGGCTAGCCCTTCCACCACCGGAAGGAGGTGATCTTGTCGTTCAGGCTACTGCCGACCCATGGCACCGTGCCTCCGTAAGTCTGGCTGTACCCACCGTAATTCGCCAGGTCGAAGGCCTGGGTCCTGGTGCATTGAGACCAGGTGGCCGTGTAGTACGAAGAGATCTGGTTGTCCCAGCCGGAGGGCATCTGTCGAATCCCCCATCCCGAGCTGTCGCAGGGGCCTCCGCCGGGATCAATCTCCAACACGTCGCCACGAAAGTCGGATCCCTTGTAGAACTCGACCATTCCCGCCGGAACCCGACGTCGATCTTGACTGGCGGTGAAGCATTCGTACGACTTGATGGTGTTGTACAGCGAGCCCGCCGGGCGTTCTCCCAGCGTCAGGACGCAGCGCTGCACCGTGGCCTCCGACTGCGCCCCGGCGGTGCCGGCGAAGGCGGGACCGCTACTCATGGCGGTGGCCGTCAATACCGCGAGGCCCACACCGAAGACCCTCTTGTGGAATGTCCTTGCCATTGTTTTCTCCATTCCTTGTTGCAGCTAGGCCGCGCGGGTGCGGAAACATCCGATGCGATCGTTCATGACACTTCCCACGTAGGGGACATTTCCGGTGTACCCTCTGGAGATTCCGAGGCAGTCGGACTGGACATATGCCGTCGTCCGGTAGCAGTCGTTCCAAACCTTGAACGACGTGATGCGGTTGACCCAACTCCCGGTGGGGATCCGATAACCCGACGGGTCGCAGGGCCACGAGTCCTCGACGACAGTCGATGCCCCGTAGTAATCGACATTGTCGTACCAGGTCATGAGCAGTGAACTTTGCGGGATGAACCGTTGCTCCCCGGGTGACAGGCACTCGTAGGACCGGACGGCACGTCGATCCTGGCCAGGCACGGGACGGTCCAGGGTCAGCACGCACTGCGGCGCGGTCGACCCGGTCAGCAGCAGGCCCTGCCGGCCCGCTTTGTCCCCCGATGGTGCCGGATCGGCAGATGCCGGCGTGCCGGTAGCCAGAACGACACTGGCGACCATGAGGGCAAGCAATGCACGGAACAATTTCATGCTGGTTACTCCTTGATTCTGTGGCGAACGTCAGGCACATGTGCGATGTGCGTCACCACCTCCGATCCGGACCTCGTGCAGCGCCGTGGAACCCGTTCCGTCGGATCGCTGAGCTGGGCGAGTGGGACTCTCACCGAGGCACGCGGACGCTGTGGGAGACCACGTCAAGCTGCGTCGGCACCCCGGGTTCGACCCGAACCGACCGTCCGGTGCAGAAGTCGCCCTGGAACGCGACGACGTACGTGTCCAGGCGGTTGTCGACGACCGTGTAGCCACTCCGGATCGGAAAACATCCGGCCGGTGGATCGACGAGTCGATAAACAGGGCCGGCCGGGTGTAGCCAGAGTGCGAGCTGATCGGTGGCCGCGTACGCCGGACCTGGATTCGTCGTCACCGTCAGCGCAGCCACGCAGGCCACCGCAGCCAATGACAGCACCGGCCGCCCAAAGCGAAAGCCATTTGGTGACATGCTCTCTCCAATAAGCACCGATGAGTACGAACAATCCCATTCAAGCAAAGCGCTGCTTCATCCCGGCTTCGCGGCAGCTCACCTCGGTGCCGATGACGGCGGCCAGCGATATCGTCGACAGTCGATCGCCCGGTCCGCCGCACCCGGACAGAGCCACGCTCCATCGGACGAGCAGGGGTTCCGCCCACCGGGGGGCGTGTCCGCACCGCCCTCGGCTCGACCGGGGCTGATCCCGGTACCCGAGAACCTGGCGGGCGTTCGCCGGACCTGTTCGGTGCAGGCCCGAGGTGCAGACTGTTTTCCGACCTTGTTGCGGGTGGCACCGATCCGACACCTGCGAATAACGTTGCCGTGTGTCGCATTCGGGCAGCGCACAGTGGCGGGCGTGCATTCGGGACGATCGCGCCGCGATCCGTGGCGCGGGCATCGTCCTCGGTGACCGGCACGTGCTGACCTGTGCGCACATCCTGCTGCCGCAGATCGCGGGCGCGGAGGCCCGGCGGCCGGACCAGGACTTCCAGGTGGAGCTGGTCGGGCATCGTGCCGCCGGACCAGCTCCCCGGGGCCGCGTGTCCGACGGCTGCTGGAAACCGCCGCAGGACGACCAACGGGTCGACCTGGCCCTGCTCGGGCTCGCCGAACCGCTGCCGTACGGCTCCGGTCCGGTGCTGCGTCGGCTGCCGTCCGGTGCCCGTCGGGCGGTACGGATGTTCGGCTTCCCCGCGACGGTCCCGACCGGCGTCTGGGCCCGGACCCGGCTCGCCGGAGACGGCGGACCCGGCGGCGTGTGGATCCAACTCGACTCCGAGCCGACCGGCCCCGCCTTGGAGCCCGGGTTCAGCGGCACGGCGGTCTTCGACGAGGAGACCGAGCACGTCCTCGGGATCGTGGTCAGCTATCTCGCCGGTCGGGGCTCGGCACTCTCCTGGATGATCCCGGTCGAGACGATCATCAGATATCTACCCCGGGTACGCGGATGGGTCAGCGGCGACTCGGCGGTCGGAAGTCGCTGGCGGAGAGC
>NZ_JARUBN010000005.1 GCF_029626265.1 Micromonospora sp. WMMD1102
CCGTCCCTGGCGCTCATCAAACCGGCACGGCTGGAAGACCTCGAAGTTGTCCCACACCCCGGTTGGTCAAGCAGCGACCAGCAGAAGATCGACGCCTACGTAAACCAGTTCGACCTGCTCAACGACAGAAAGCGCACCCCGTTGGAGGCCCCCCGGTTCAAAGCTACCTACCGCTATCGCTGCCACGACTCACGCTGCAGAGGTCACCAGCAAGGCGTTCTCGACTGGGAACTCGTCACCTTCCAACGCCGTCTACGCCACCACACCGACAACGATCTGCGGCGGGCCATCATCGACAAATTCCTGCACGAGCTGTGTGCGCCGACCCGGGACACTGCGTTCTACGTCGGCAACCAGGCCAAGCGGGTCACCGCCTTCAGCATCCTCGGCGTCTACTGGCCCCCGAAGTCCTGACCAGCCGATCCTGAGCCGCCTGGAGCACCACATCTCGGTGGCAGTGCCGCTGGTCCGCCTCGAAGCACAGTACGGCCACCAGTTCACGCAGGCCCGCCTCGGCGACGGCGTCCAAGGCGTCAACCGCGGCCGGCTCCCGGAGCTGTTCCGCAAAAAATGCGCGGGCCGCCGCCAACTCCTCAGGGGCTCCAGCAAACCCCGACCGGTTGGTCTTCGGGTTTCCCAGTTCACGCCGATGCTCGTAGCTGATACCGACGTCGCCGATTGCCCGGGACAGGGCCGACTTGCTGAACCCCGGCTTTCGGGAGATCGGGGTCAGGCGCACGTCGACCAGCCGGGCGACACCCATCGCGAGCATGTGGGCGACGAACCGGTCGATGGTCTGGCCCTCATAGCCCACACCGATCAGGCCTGGCTCGACGGTCGTCACGGCTACCATGCGGCTAGCCTTGCACATCTCCTCAGCGGATCTTGGCATCACCACCCATGGATCGACGCGTACCGCCCGACGGGCAGACGAGCTAACTAGTCACGCCTGCCGGCCGACGCCCGGCCGGACGGTGGCACCGGCACAGCCCCCGGCACCGGGCTGCCGACCGGCACCGGTGGCTCGCCGGAACCGGGAGCCCCGGTCGGACCGGGCGCCCCGGCGAAGTCTGTCGGCCCGGCGGATTCTGCGGGATCTGCGGGCCCGGTGTGGTCGGGGAGTCGGACCGAGAGCCGGCGTACGCCGGGATCGGCCAGCATGCCGAGCACCGCGACGAAGACGATCCCGGCGGCGACGAGCAGTGTCGACGTTTCGCCGATCTGCTCGGCCAGTGGACCGCTCGCGATCTGGCCGAGCGGGATCGCCAGGAACGAGCCGAGCGCGTCGTAGGAGTAGACCCGGGCGAGCCGGTCGGCGGGGATGTTCTGCTGCATCGAGGTCTCCCAGGCGACCGAGAACTGCTCGACGGCCAACCCGGCGACCACGGCGGCAACCAGGAGCACGGCGACCGACGGCACCCAGGCCAGCCCGAGCAGCAGTAACACGTCGGCGAACATGCAGAGCACGCCGAGCAGGAGCAGCCGGCGTACCCGGATCCGGAGGGCGACAAGCGCCCCGAGCACCATCCCGGCGGTCTGGGCGGCGAGCACCAGCCCCCAGGCGGTCCGGCCGATCGTCTCGTCCGCCACCACCGGGCCGAGCACGTTCACCGAGCTGACGTAGGCAAAGTTGATCAGGAGGAAGCCGAGTACCACCACCCAGACCCAGGAGCGGGCGACGAACTCGGTCCAACCCTCCCGCAGGTCCCGCAGCGGGTTGCCGCGTTCGGCAGCGACACGGCGGGCGACCGGCGCCACCCGTACTCCGGCGAAGGCGAGCCCGGCCAGCGCGAAGGTGGCGGCGTCCACCGCCAGGCCCCAGCCCGGTCCGACGCCGGCGACCAGCACGCCGCCGAGCGACGCGCCGCCGATCATCGCCGCGTTGGCGCCGAGCCGGTTGAGCGCGTTGGCCGACTGGAGCAGCTCGGCCGGCACGGTCTGCGGAACCAGCGCGGCAGCGGCTGGCCAGGCGAAGGCGGCCAGTACGCCGTTGAGGGCGCTGAGCGCGATCAGCGCCGGGATGGTCGCGGTGCCGGTCAGCACCAACGCCGCGACCGCCGCCTGGGTGGCGGCGGCGAGCGTGCAGGAGACCACCATCACCGCCTGCCGGGGCAGCCGGTCGGCCAGCACCCCGCCGAAGAGCAGGAAGAGCACGTGGGTAAGCGACCGCGCGCCGACCACCAGGCCGAGGTCGCGGACGCTGCCGGTGAGATCGAGTACGGCGAACGCCAGCGCGATCGGTGCGACCGCGTTGCCGAGCATGGTGGCGGCCCGCCCGATCGCCAGGAAGCGGAAGGGCCGGTGCCGCAGCGGCGCCAGCGCCGAATCGCGGGTACGCACCGAGTCGCGGATGGGCATGGCTCAGTCCTCCATCCGGAAGAGCGCGACGGTGGCGCTGACCCGGGAGGTGCCGGGTGTGCGCGGTGCTTTGGCGGCGGCGTGCAGCCGGGCCGACGCCTCGGCGATGGTGTTCCGGACCTCGTCCCAGGTGTCGTCGTCGACCCAGAACTCGGCGTCGGTGAGGAAGTTCCCCGGGCCGCGCCGGACCCGCTCGGCCCGGCGGCGCAGCTCGGTGGCGAGCGCGGCGTAGACCAGCCGGTGGTCCGGGGTGGTCTCGCCGTCGGCCGCTCCCGGCGCCGTCTCCGCATCCCGGCGCTGCTTCCAGTCGAAGTCGCGGGACGCGTCGTAGCGGTAGCGCTTGGCGACGCCGCCCCGGATCCGTTCCTCGCCGGCCACCTCGATCACCTCGGCGGCGAGCAGGTGCCGGAGGTGGTAGCTGGCGTTGGCGTGCGTCAGGTCCAGCTCGCGGGCGATCTCGGCGGCGGTGAACGCCGACGCGGTGAGCAGGGACAGGATCCGCAGCCGGACCGGGTGGGCCAGCGCCCGCAGTCGGGCGGTCGGGTCCGGCGCACCGTCGGCGGTGGTTGTGGCGTCGCCCTGAGGTCCGTCCGGGCCATCAACTCCCAAAGACATGTTGGGGAGTTTAGGCGACGACTCCCCAACTATCAAACATTTGTTTGGCGGTCATCGAGCCGCGCCAGTCACCCTGGCTTGGCACGCCCGATCCCCCACTTCGGGATCATGTCAGCGGTCGGGCGCCCGCACCTCGCCATGGTCCTCCCTGGTGAGCCTGGGTGAGCGCTGCGGACAACTCCGGATCGGCGTACGCCTCGGCGGTGTGCTGCCATTCGACGAGCATCTGCGCGACCGGGGTCATGTTGTTGACGGCGGCAGCGGCTCGGACGGTCTCGACGAACTCGGCGACCAGTTCGTCGACCGCGTCGGCCGGGAGGATCCGAATCCAGGGAAGCACCGAGTGCCGCAGCGCCCGTTCGCCGACGAGCCGGTCAGTTGCTCTGGTGGGTTGCTGGATCAGCTCCGTGAATGACGTTTCGTCTGCTGGCATGCTCACTTCTCCGAAGGTACGCGAGGTAGTCGCGCCGGCGGCGCGCGTGACGGGTCGGGTGTAACCGGCGATCTGGACACCGCCCTGCTACGCACGACACCTGCCCGCGCAGGGAAGCGGCCGACCGGTTACCGGTGGGAGGATGATTCTTGCCGAGTCACCGGAGGATGTGCTGCGACCATGGACGATGTCCGCTTTGACGTGCCGCTCTACACACAGGCCGAGGCCGCGCGTTACGTCGACATGCCCGCCTCCACGCTGCGGACGTGGACTCAGGGTTATCCGCGCCGAACGGGTCAGCAGCGTGCCGTCACCGGCGCTCACTCCGAGGCCGAAGTGATCATCAGAGCCCGCCCCGTTGTCACCTACCTCTCGCCTCCCCATCCGTCGGATCCGTCCGTCCCCTTCATCGGTCTCGCCGAGGCGATGTTCCTCTCCGCGCTCCGCAAGGCGGGGGTGCCACTGCAACAGATCAGACCTGCGCTGACCCTCGTGCAGGAGCGGCTCGGAGTCGCGCACGCCCTGGCCTCACGACGCCTCTACGCCGCCGGTGCACAACTGCTGTGGGAGGTGTCCGAGGAGGGAGAACTCGACTCGGGCGCACGCCGCGCCCTGATCGTCCTGCGTGACGGCCAATACGTCTTCCGAGAGGTCATCGAGCGGTACCTCAAGCGCATCGAGTACGCCAATGACGGATACGCGCACCGGGTCAGGCTGCCCGCCTACGAGGTGGCGCGGGTCGTCGCCGACCCGGAGATCAACTTTGGCCATCCGTTCTTCGTCGCCACGGGCGCACCTATCCAGGCGGTGCTGGCGCGGATCCGTGCGGGCGAGCCACTGGCCGAGGTGGCAGACGACTTCGACCTTCCCGCCGACCAGGTTGCCGAAGTAGCGGATCGAGCGAACCTACAAGCGGCATGAGTGAACTGCGCCTCTTCCTTGATCGCAGTATCGGCACCAAGAAGATCGCCAGGGTCCTTCGCGAACTGGGCCTCGACGTCGAGACGATTCAGGACCGCTATGGCAGGGCGGCGAGCACGGTGCCCGACGAACGCTGGATACACGACGCCAGCCGCGACGGCCGGATCCTAGTAGGAGCAGACCAACGAATAAGGTACAACCGCCTCGAACGCCGGACGATCTGCCTGTCCTCAGCCCGCTGCTTCACGTTCCCGCGTGGCGACCTGAGTGCCGTCGAGATGATAGACCGCCTCACGCGCTACCTACCGGAGATCGAACGCATCTGTACCGAGACCGAAGGCCCCTTCGTCTATCACCTGACCGCCGGAGCGGTCGTCGCCATGCGCCTCGACTGCGCCGACTGCCTGCCGTAGATGGCCGCGACTGCGACTCCGTCCGCCGCATCTGGAGCGCCTCTGCTGTCCGGGGCGGCACCGACCCCGGAGTCATTCAGTCCTCTGCCGGGATGTCCTGTCGATACTGGAGTTCGTGCAGGTGGCTGCCCTTGATCAGGATCGACAGCTCGACCGGACGGCCGGACTCGTCCCGGATGACGCGGAACTGACGGATGACCGGGACGTACGGCGGCAGCGCCAGTGCCTCGATCTCCTCGGTGGTGGGCATCCTCGCGGAAATCCGGTCGTGCAGATCCCGCGGCCGATAGCCGTTGTCCGCCAGTACCCGGGCGGCGCCACCAACGATCTTTCGGCGCCCGGCCAGCTCCGTACCCCTGGCAATCACCGCCGGATAGTACGACCAGGAGACCTCGACCGGCTCGTTGTCGTGCAACAACAGCCGTTGTCGCACGACGGCCAGTTGGTCGCTGGATGGTCGCGGTTGCCGCCTGATACGACGTGACCAGGGTCGGGATGGACGGCAACCGAGTGCCGGGCGGGAACTCGCCCGACATGATCCGGGCACGGATGTCGGCTGCTACCTGCTCGTGACGGGGCCGTGCGTCACCCACGCTGGCCACGACGGCCCTCCGTTTCATCGTCGGTCGATCGACAATTCATAACGTAGCCGGCGGCCCCACGGAACCATCGTCATCACGCTTACCTCGACCGGCCGTCCGTCGGCGGTCTTCGACAGCCGGCTCAGCCCCAGTACCCATTCATGATCACTCAAGCCGAGTGTCTCCCGTTCCGTCTCGCTCGGCCGCCGGGCGTACACGTCCTCCCGCACCTGGACGGGTAGGTGACCCAGCTCGCCGAGGAGGGTGATCGCACCGCCCTTGATCTTGCGAGGTTCGGCAAGCGCGGTTCCCTGTGCGATCGGCAACGGGTAGTAGGAGTCGGTCAGTTCGACCGGCCGCCCGTCGAACAACATCAACCGACGACGCACGACAGCGTGAGATCCGACGCCGATTTCCAGGGCTTCCGCTATCTCCGCCTCGGGGACGATCTCACCCACGTTCAGTAGGCGCTGACTGCCGACCCCGCCTTTCGCCACGGCCTCCGCGCCCAGGCGTCCGAGTCCTCGCTCGACCGCGGCGTCAGGTACGGGGTCGAGATGCTGATCCACTCCGAACCTTCCATGACCGACTCCTTGGTGGATCGGGCGACAACGGGGCCGGACACCCGCCTCAGACTAGGCCCATTCCTCGAGGCTGAGGCGGGGTCCGGACCGACTATTCGTGGGGCGACTCGCCGGACACCACGGAACCGGAGACCACGGAAAGTGCGGGCATGAAGCTGACACCGTTGAGCCTTCCGGTCGAGCCGACGATGTACCCCGACGGCCGGGTTGGCCTCCGATTTCGTCGATGGTAAGCGGGTTGCTCGTCCCTGACCCGCCCTCGGGATTCGCCCTTCCGGCCGGTACGTCGGCAAGGACGACAAGAGGTGATGACCCAGTCCGGTAGAGTAGGGCGACCCGTAGGATTCCGGACGTGTCCGATCTTGCAGCGCGGTTCGCCCAGCTCGCTTCCGAGCACGACTTCCGAAAGAGAGCGGCGACCGCGCTCGTCGTGCGCTGGGATTGGTACACCTGGCCGGGCCTTGATCTTCGTCCGTTGCACTTCGAACGGGACCTGCTCAAGGCTGGCCGCCGGTTGGACACCCGACCGCCGGTGGATCGGGATGTTTTGCGCATCGGGTTCGACGGCGAGGGCCGCGCGGTGGTGATCGAGGAGTACAGCGGCTTCCTTCACGGCCGCCTGTACTACGAGGCGTTCGTCCGCCATGACGGCGACGTGGTCGAGGCGGCGCGCTTCGATACGGACGGGCCCATCTACCTGCACGAGTACCGCTTCGTGGACGGGTTGATGCGCTCGGCCGATACGGTCGCGCGGCGCGGCTCGGGGCGGGAGTCGTACGCATACACCAATGGGCGGATCAGCCGCGTCGAGATCGAGCACGACGGCCGGGCGCCTTCGGTGCTGACGGCAGAGCACGACGACCGCGGCCTGGTCCGCGTCGTCGAGGTCATGAGCCGTCGGTCCGAGGTGCGCTATGAGCGGCCGCCGGCCGGATTCGACCTCGAAGCGGCGTGCCGGACCATCGAGGATGCACTCCTCACCCTGATCCCGGACGCCGTGGCACGCCTGGCGGTTGACGGCCCCGCCGCCTGCGTCGCGCTGAGCTACTACCGATCGGACGCGCTGTCCTTCGAGGTCCACGGAGCCACTGAGGACGAGCGCGCCGCCCTGGCGGCGATCGACGCCCAGGCAGCATGGTCGCCGGCCGACTTCGAGGCCAGTACCGACGTCGACCTCGACGACGCAGGACCGGTGCGGCTGGTACGACAGGAACTCGCCCTACTCGACGCCGACAACCTCGATGCCGCCGCCGGATCCGAGGTGGGCCGGCGACTGTTGTGCACGGTGGCGGCTCGACTCAACCTCCGCGACTGGTCGGACACGCTGCCAGTCGCCGACGACTTCGTGGTGTACCCCGTCGACCTTGAGCTGGTCGACCTGGAGCGGAACCTGGCCGACTGCCTGCCGCCGGACCGGCTCGCCCGGCTACGCGAGCGCGGCCTGCTGTGACCAACCCTTGCCACGCCCCGACCGCAACCTCGACAGACAGGTGGTCGGGGCGTCAGGGCCGGTCAAAGGTGCCGGATTTCGAGGCGGCGACGAATGCCCGCCAAGTGCCGGGCGAGAAGCAGAGGACCGCTGCTTCGGGGCGCTTGGAGTCACGGACCGCGACCAGGCCGGTGGCCGCCGCGACCTCCACGCAGTCATTGTTTCCACCACCGCTGGATCGGCTGCTCTTGCGCCAGGTCAGAGTCCGTACGTCCATGGTTGCCGGCCTTTCTCAGAGCGCGTCCCTCGCCTTAACGATCAACTCCCGCGACTCCTCGACACTTACCGCCGTCGCCCGCAGGTAGTCAAAGGCAAGGGTAAACCTCCTCACCTCCTCGGCGCCCTCGACGTTGACGTCACCGGCCGGCGTCTCGACGAAGGCGGTCGGCGGGTGCAGCGGGAAGGACATGATCGTGAACGCACCGTTCAGCCCGGCGTGCCAGACCGCCTGCTGCCGCAAGACCTGGATGGCGACGTTGCCGCGCGGTGCGAGCAGGTGGTCGAGCTGCGCCTTGAGCACGTCGGGTCCACCGATCCGGCGGTGCAGCAGCGACTCGTCCAGGACCGCCCAGAGCGCCAGTGAGTCGTCGGCGAGGCGACGCTGCCGGGCGAGTCGGGCCTCGACCAGCCGTTCGACCTCCTCGGGCGTCCGCCCGCGACCGGCCGGCTCGCCCCGGAAGGTCGCCCGCGCGTACTCCTCGGTCTGCAACAGCCCGTTGACGGTGCCCCAGGACCAGGCACGCAGCTCGGACGCCTCTGCCTCGAAGGCGATATACGAACTCAACCAACTGCCGATGACCTCGCGGTAGTCCTCCCACCAGCCGCGCTTGCGGGACTCCCGGGCCAGCCGCCAGTACTGCTCCTTCACCTCCAGTTCGGTGATGCCGTAGCAGTCGAGCATCAGGAACAGGTCACCCTTGCTCACGCCGGTCTGCGCCAACTCGATCCGGGAGATCTTGCCCTGCGAGCAGCCGAGTGCCTCACCCACCTGGTCGGCGCTGAGCTTCGCCGCCAGCCGCAGCCGCTTCAGCTCGATGCCAAGCTGCCGACCCCGCACCGTCGGCGTCCGCCGTTCCCGCTTCTCTGGCATCCACACAGCTTCATGTATGGGCAGGCTCAGATCAATAGCACGAACACTTACAGCAAGGGTTGTGTCACTGAGAATTCCATGCTTACATGTCGATAGTGATGTGCATGATGCACATTGATGATGACGCACTGACCCGACAGTGCGGCACTGTCCAGTCGGGACGGGCGTACGCAGCCTCGACACAGGACCGTGGGACAACGCCAGGCCGTACGGCAATACGGTCATGCACCGTCACCTGGTCCGCTGCCGTACGCCCGCCTCCGACCGGCGACGAGAGGCGGGCCGATGACCATCTACCTGTCCAGCAGCCTTGCCGAGCGGGACGCGGCCGATGCGCGGGCCGCCTACGACATGCTCGACGCACACGTACTCGACCGGGAGACCGGGCTCTGCCTGGTCTGTCTGACACCCGGTCCGTGCCGACCGGCCAACGCTGCGGCGAACCGCCTCGTCGAGTTGGGGCGACAGGTCCTGGCGCCCGAAGCCCGAAAGCGCCGGTCAAGCGGCTGGCACGACTGGCTCGGCGCACTCCGACGATCCCTGCCGCGTACCGCGCCGCTGCTGACCGCCGCCTGGCGGCGTCGCCTCGGAACGACGGCCACCGCCGCGAAGACGTGACTGCCCGGCTGCCCGAGATCCGGATCGGCGACATCCTGGAGGTCGCCGAAGGCTACTACTGCTTCGGCCTCGGTCGACTGGTCCTGGAGGTCGTCGAGCTGGGCCGCCGGGAACGACACACCGACGGCACCTTCCGAGGCGACCGGACTGGGCCTGCGCCGGCTGCGGCGACGACTGGCCCTGCCCCGACCAGCAGGCACGATTCCTCATCAACTACCGGCACAACCGGCTGGCGCTGCTCAGCCACCTCGGCAGGTACGCGGCACTCGCGGCCACCGACCTGCCCGATCTACCTCCGGAGGAGATCCGTACCCGCTTCCTGGGTTGGTGTGCCGGACCAGCCTGACCTGGCGACGGCAGGCCCGTCCAGCGGTGGGCGAGGTTCAGCGTTCGAGGATGGCTACCACGCCCTGGCCGCCGGCCGCGCAGATGGAGATCAGCCCGCGTCCCGAGCCGCGCTCGGCGAGCAGCTTGGCCAGGGTCGCCACGATCCGGCCGCCGGTCGCCGCGAACGGGTGGCCGGCGGCCAGCGACGAGCCGTTGACGTTCAGCTTCGCCGGGTCGACGGTGCCGAGTGGAGCGTCCAGGCCCAGCCTGTCCTTGCAGAACTCCGGCGACTCCCAGGCCGCCAGGGTGGCCAGCACCTGCGAGGCGAACGCCTCGTGGATCTCGAAGTAGTCGAAGTCGGCCAGCGTCAGCCCGGTCCGGGCGAGCAGCCGGGGCACGGCGTACGCGGGTGCCATCAGCAGCCCCTCGTCGCCGTGTACGAAGTCGACGGCGGCGGTCGTCGAGGCGCCGAACCAGGCCAGTACCGGCAGGTTGTGCGCCTTGGCCCACTCCTCGGAGGCGAGCAGCACGGTCGACGCCCCGTCGGTCAGCGGTGACGAGTTGCCGGCGGTCATGCTGGCCTGCTCGGCGTCCGGCCCACGGGTGCCGAAGACCGGCTTGAGCCGGCCGAGCTTCTCCACGCTGGTGTCCGGGCGGAGGTTCTGGTCGCGGGTCAGCCCGAGGTACGGCGTGACCAGGTCGTCGAAGAAGCCCCGGTCGTACGCGGCGGCGAGCCGCTGGTGCGAACGGACCGCGAGTTCGTCCTGGGCCTGCCGGTCGACGTTCCAGCGCCGGGCGGTGACCGCCGCGTGCTCACCCATCGACAGTCCGGTACGCGGCTCGGCGTTGCGCGGGATCTCCGGCCGGAACGGCTGGGCCGGGCGCAGCCGGGTGGCGGCGCGCAGCCGCCCGCCGAGCGTCCGGGCGGCGTTGATCTCCAGCAGTGTGCGCCGCATCTCCTCGTTGACGGCCAGCGGCGCGTCCGAGGTGGTGTCCACGCCACCGGCGACGCCGACGTCGATCTGCCCGAGTGCGATCTTGTTGGCGACCAGGATCGCCGCCTCCAGGCCGGTGCCGCAGGCCTGCTGGAGGTCGTACGCCGGGGTGTGCGGGTCGAGCCGGGAGCCGAGTACCACCTCGCGGGTGAGGTTGAAGTCCCGGGAGTGCTTGAGCACCGCACCGGCGGCCACCTCGCCGAGCCGCTCACCGGCCAGGCCGAACCGGGCGATCAACCCGTCCAGGGCGGCGGTCAGCATGTCCTGGTTGGACGCCCTGGCGTACCGGCCGTTCGAGCGGGCGAACGGGATCCGGTTGCCGCCGAGGACCGCGACGCGACGTACGGCTACGGGTTCCATGGTGACGCCTCCAGAACGCAGGGTTGTTCCTACCTTACCCGCGAGTAGGCTGACCACCGTCTCCGTCGCCGTCGGGGCCGACCAGCAGCCACAGGTAGTCGCAGCCGGTCCGGTTCGCGATCTGCTTCGCGACCTCGATGTGTCGGCGGGGCAGGGTGCCCTCCATCTCCCAGAGCCTCCACGTCGCCGCAGGTAGGCCGCACTCTCGTGCCGCCTCCTTGACGTTCCAGCCCATCCGCAGGCGTACGAGTGCGAGTCGAGCGGCGAACGTCGACGTATCGACGGTCCACCCTGTCGTGGGCGCAACAGCAGTAGTCGTCATGACGGACAGCTTACAGGCTTTGACACAGCGCGCAAGGAATCGGGCACAAAGCTGTCCTTGACACAGGTCTACCCATCGCCTAGCGTTCTGTCCATGACACAGCTTCCTGACCTCCTAACGGTAGCCGAGGTCGCCGAGGCGGCCCGGGTCAGCGACGAGACCGTCCATCGCTGGGCCCGCGAGGGCAAGCTGCCGCACATCAAGCTGCCGTCCGGCCTGAAGCGGTTCCCCCGCGACGGCGTGGAGGCGATGCTGCGCGGCGAGCAGCCGGCCGGATCGGTCGACGCGGCATGAAGACCACCCAGTACGTACGGCAGGAGCGCGCCATCTCGGCCGCCGACTCGGGAGGCATCCGGGAGCGGTGGTTGTGGGGCCTGCGGCTCCTGCGCGATCCGGAAGCCATGTCGTCGGAGAAGTCACTTCGGCACGGCGTCGCGGATCAGCTCATCGCGGCGGCCGGCAAGGACGCCCGGGGTCGGAACCGGCTCGGCGAGCAAGAGATTCAGCGCCGCCTGCGGTGCGCTCGGGCCTACAAGACGGAGGCCGAAATCCGTGCGGCGCTCACGGATTTCGGGACCTGGGACGAGCTGGCTCGCGCCGGGTTCCCGGCCTACGAGGCGCCGGAGGGTGAGCCGCCGGCCGACCACCGGACCGAGGCCGAGCGGGAGCGCGACGCCGCTCGGGCGCTGCTCGACCTGATCGGCGAACAGGGTGCGCTGTTCCCCGCGAGCGACTTCGAGCCGACGACCACGCCGCTGAAGGACCTGAAGGCGTACGCGGACGAGATGGAAGAGCTGACCGGGCGGTTCGTGGAGCGGGACCGGAAGCGGCGCGCGTACCTGGACAGCTTGATCGCGGCGGTTGACGGCGATCTGGGCGCGACGTGGCAGGAGGCGCAAGAGCGCCTGGACTCCAAGGCAGCCGCGTGAACGCCCGGGGCACCCGCCGTCCGCGCGGCCGGTCCACCCGCAGCCGGGGCTGGAACATCCGCCAGTCGCCGATGCCCGGGTGGAACTCGCCCGCCGGCCCGCCGCCGGCCAGTCCGGTCCCCGGCACCGGTAGCGGCTGCCGCCGCTCGGCCGCCGTCGTCATCGCCGTGATGTTTGTGCTGCTGGTCGCGCCGGGCGTGGCCATCACCGCCGCCGCATACCTGATCTGACCCCGCCACCCCGAAGGAGTAGCGCGCCGTGTACCAGGCCATCGGACCGATCACCGCTCGTCTGCTGGTCGAGCACGGCGACCGGGCCGAGTCCTGCGCCGCCTGGTGGCCGCCGCGTCTGCACCCCGCGTACGCCCGTCCGGCCGCTGACGGCTGGCACTGCGGGCGCCCGTACTCCCCGGCCGGTCCGTCCATCGAGTTCGCCGCTCGTCAGTCACCGGACCGGTCGGGGTCCACCGTCGCGGCGACCGCCGCCGCCTGAAGGAGAAGCCGTGTTCGCACCGTGGATCGCGCTGGTCCTGGCCGCCGTGTACGTCGTCGCCGGCATCGTCGCCATCCGGAACCGGAACCGGCCGGAGATCGAGGCGCGGGCACTGGCCGTCGCGCTGCCGCTGGCCGCCGTGTCGGCCGTGCACTACGCGATGGCGGCGGCGTGGCTGTCGGCCGTGCTGATCGCCGGAGTCGCCGTCGTGGACGCCGTGTTCCTCATCCGTGCTCGGCGCCGGGCGTACGCCCGCGAGCTGGAGCAGATCCGCAACCGCTGACGCAAGACGGTCCGGGCGCTCTGACCCGCCCGGACCGCGACCCCCAACCCTCCCTACGAAAGGACCGGGGACATGCCCGAGACCGTACCGCAGACGCCGGCCGAGGTCCGCGCCGACCAGATCCAGCCCGGCGCGATCCTGCCGCTGGCGATGAGTGGCGGGCGCAACCTCGCCGAGGTCGTCGCCTGCACCCCGTACACCGACTCCGACGGCGCGCACATGGCCGCTCTGACCGCGACTCCGGTCGGCGGCGGTGAGCCGCAGATCCTGCGGTTCCGGGCCGGCGCGAAGCTGGCCGTGGCGACCGACGCCGAGGTGAAGGCCGCGAGCCTCGCCCCCCGGTCCGCGCTGTTCGACGTGGTCCGCGCTGGGATCGACGCCGGGCTGCCGATCCCGGACATGATCAGCATGCCGAGCAACAACACCATTTTCAAGCTGCACTTCGCCGACGACAGCCCCCTGATGGTCGACGCGTGGGCGGCCCACCTGGGCATGCCGGACGCGGCCCGGTCGGGCCACGTAGTCAAGGGTGCCGGCTTCCGCGACTTCGAGCCGTACGAGTCGAACTCCCGCAACTGTTCGGGCCTGCGGGGCTGGGCCGTGAACATCGACACGTTCATGACGGTCGAGCCGGAGACGGCCGAGACGTCCACCGGGGATTCCTCCCCCTCGGTGGCTGGCGCGGCGGGTGGGACGGGCCCGGCCGCGCCGTCCGGGCCGGAGGTGCCAGCCTCCGGCCCGGACACCAACGCCGTGGAGTGGCCCGGCGAGCGCCCGGCCGAGCCCGGCGAGGTGTGCACGTGCGGCCGGCCGGCGACCACCGTCTTCCTCGGTAGCCAGTTCGGCGACACCGGATGGTGCGGCATGCCGCAGTCGGCCGACGACGTGTGCCCGTGGTGCGGTGAGAAGCACGTCGGCCGCTGCCCGAAGTACAAGCTCCGGCCGGACGCGCCGGTAGATGAGACGGCCGCCGAGGGTGCGAGGGACGACGACACGGCCTCGGTGGATGCGACGGCGACCGACCCCGAGCGGGTCGACGGGCGGACCTCCCTGCCCGTCCGAGCCGACGCAGTCCCGGCGGCGCCCAGGGGGATGGGCGCCGCCGGGATCACCCCCGACGCTGATGAGCGTGCCGTGTTCGACCGGGTCACCGGGGCCGCACTGCGTACCGAGGTAGACGACGACGGCCGGTGCCCCGGGTGCGGGCACGAGGCCGAGCACCTGCTCGACGCGGGATGCGTGGCGCGGCCCGGTGGACAGATGGGTATGGGCCGCTGCGGCTGCAAGCACCGTGCCGGGATCACCCCTCGGCCGTCGTACGACGCGAACCCGACCCTGCTGACCCGCCCCGGCTACTCGATGGACCAGGCGTACGCCGAGTACGCCACCCACCTCGACGGCTGGGCGCCGGGCTGGTACCGCGACGACCAGCGCCGGATGGCGCCGGGCCTGGCCCGCGAGGCGCAGGCCCGCCGCGAGGCCGAGCAGAACGGCGCGGACCAGTGATCTGGGTCGCGGTCGGTCTCATCGTCGTCGGCGTGCAGGCCCTGATCATCGGCCTGTTCCACGGCGCCCGGAAGACCAACCGGGAGGCGGAGCGGGGCGAGCCCGCCCGCCGCCCGGCGGCCCCGGACCTGTCCGACACGCTCGCCGCCCGGATCGCGCAGGCCGACCAGATCGCCGCCGCCGGTGCCGCCGAGCTGGACGCGGTCGACGCGCACCTGGCCACCGCGATCCGCGACGTGCCGCCGGCCGGGATCGCCGCCCTGGCGCCTGACTCCTTCGAGGCCGACCTCGCCGCCGTCATCCGCCAGGCCGAGTCCATCACCCGCTACGCGTCCGGCGACACCTCCGACCTCCCGATCATCCCTGGAGACCAGTCATGACCTACCTGATCACCGCCGCACTCGGCCTGGCCGCCGTCGCCATCCTCGCCGGCATGGTTTGGTTCATCGCCCGCGACGGCGGCGAGCCGGAGCACCCGGGCGCGGACGACGACTACGCGACCGAGGTCCACGAGATGGCCGTCGCCGGGCCGGCGCACGCCGAGCCGCTGACCGCCGAGACGCCGGCGGTGTACGTGAGCCGGCACCACGAGGACACCGTCGAGATCGTCACCGGCGAGTACCGGCCGCTGTACTCCCGCGCGTTCGCCGCTGCGGTCGGCTGTGAAGAGTTCGGGGCGGCCCGATGATCGCCCGGGAGCCGCTCGACCTGACGCGGGTCGATGAGCTGCTGGGGCTGCTTTCCGGTGCCGACCTCGCCACGCGGGGGTACGTCGCGGACAAGCTCGCCGCCGAGGTGCCCGCGCTGGTCGCCGAGCTACGGGCGCTGCAGGCCAAGCGGGACCGGCGCCACCTGATGGGCATCGCCGAGCGGCTGCGAGCCGAGCGAGACGGCCTCACCGCCGAGGTCCGGCTGGCGTGGGGCGAGGTCGAGCGCCTGCGGGCGATGGTGCGCCGGGTCATCGCGCTGACGAGGACCACCGACGGCGACGAACTGAGCCCGGATGCAGAGATCCCGGTCGGCGAGCTGTACCGGGTGCTCTACGTCGAGCCCGGCGCCGCGCTGCCCGAGCGGACCGCCGTACCGGGCGAACCGCTGCCGCCGATCCCCGACAGCGCGCACCCGGCCGACGCAACCCCGCTGGACACCCCCGAGGCCGTCGACCGGGAGCTGCGCCGGCTCGCCGCCGAGACCGGCGAGCCGTACGAGATCGTCCGCGACCTCTACGACGCGATGGTTGCGTGCGGCGAAGAGCACCTGATCGAGCGCGACCAGCACGAGCTGTCGCTGGCCGAGTTCAGCACCCTCGACCAGGACGGCAAGCGGTGGTGGGTGCTGCGCGGCCCGTCCGGCGCGATCTCGCTGACCGCCGCCGTCGTGCCCGCCGGCACCAAGCTGCCGCGACTGAGCACCGCGATGATGGTCCGCGACCGCGACGGCAGCGCGCTGTTCCCGGACTGCTTCACCGCCCACCGGCCCGGTGACGACCGGGAGTGCCCGGCGCTGCCCGGCGGCTGCGACGCCGACGGCGACGCGATCTCCGGTGCCGCGAAGGTGCTGGAGTCGTGGGCCGCGACCGGCAACGACGACGACGTGATCCGGGACGCGCTGGTCGACGTCTACCGGCGTGAGCTGCTCGGCGGTGACCGGTGAGTCCGGAAACCCTGGCCGCGCTGCGCGAGCTGGTGAAGGCGGCGGCCATCGCGGAGAAGCGGCACCCGAACTGCGGCGCGTTCGGCCACATCCGACACGCACTGAGCTGCCTCCCGCCGGAGCTGCGGGTCCAGGTCGGCGAGATGCCGGCGCACGAAGAGGACGACCGGGAGGACGGTCGCGCCGAGGTCCGCCGGCTGACTGCCGAGAACATCGAGCTTCGCCGCCGGCTCGCCGAGGCGCGCGGTACGCAGCTCGACCTGTTCGGGCCGATCGGCGGTGACCGGTGATCTCGACGCTCGCGGCCACGCTCGCCGCCGCCGAGGACACCGGGTCCGTCGTCGCCCTGGTCGGCTGCGTGCCGCTGTTCGTGATCGGCCTCTTCGTCTTCCAGCTCTGGGACAGCAACCGGGGTGATCGGCGATGACCGCCGTTGAGCTGCTGCCCGCCGCCGAGGCCACCCCGGACAATCCGCGCTGGCACGAGCTGCGCCGGGCCGGGGTCACCGCGTCCGAGGTCGCCGCGCTGGTCGGCATCAGCCCGTGGGACTCGGCGTTCTCGCTCTACCACCGGAAGGCCAACGGCTGGGAGGTAGAGGACAACGAGGACCTGTCCAACGGTCGCCGCTGCGAGCCGGTCATCGCAGAGTGGTGGGCGGACACCCACCCGGACGCGGTCGTGTGTCCAGCCGGCCTGTACGCCAGCCAAGCCCGACCGTGGCAGCTCGCCACCCCGGACCGACTGGTGCACATGGCCTGCCCGTGCTGTGACGGAT
>NZ_JARUBN010000006.1 GCF_029626265.1 Micromonospora sp. WMMD1102
CCGTTACACCCCGGACAACCCGCTGTCGCCGCTGTACCCGGACGTCGTCCAGGACGTGCCTCTGCGGATGACGCTGCCGTACGGCTACGCCCCGCCGACGCCCCGGTTCGTGGTCTTCGCCGAGAGCTGGGACCCGGACTGGGACGCCTCCACCCGGGGCGCGACCGTCCGGGTGGAGGCGTACGGCCGGCTCCACCGGCACCAGGCCGTCGACACCCCGGTCGAGTCGGCGATGCGGCGGGCGCTGTCCGGGATCCTGCTTGGGACGACGGGCTCGCGGGCGGTCGGCTACTGGCCGGCCGAGGACGCGGCCGACGCTACGCAGGTGGCGTCGGCGATGGACGACCGGCCCGGTCTGGTCACCGGCGCGTGGTCGCCGGCCGCCGCCAGCGACTGCCCCGGGTCGGCGCCGCTGCCGACGCTGGCGGCGGGGACGCGGATCCAGGGCTACGTCAAGCCGTACGCCGGTACCGGGCACTGGTCGGTGGCGGCGGTCGTCAAGGTGCCGTCGGCGCCGGCCAGCACGTCGCCGCTACTGAAGGCGACGTGCACCGGCACCGCGCCGTACTGGACGATCGAGCTGACGCCCGCGTCGCCGGACACGCTTCACATCCGGGCGCACCTGGACGGCGACACGTCGCTGCTCAATGACTCGGTCGCCGTGGTCGAGGCCGACGTGCACGGGCAGTGGATCCTCGTCTACCTGCGGGTCACGCAGAACGGGTCGAACGTCGACTACACCGGCGGCTACGTCAGCGCCAACGCCGGCGTCAGCAAGTCCGGCACCCTGAACTCGCGGACGATCGGTGTGGTCCGGGAGGTCCGGGTCGACGGCACCACGTCCACCGACGGCATCGGTGTCGGGCATCTGCTGGCCGCCGCCGATTCGAACTTCAGCCCGGGCGTCGTGGGGCTGATCGCGCTCGACGCCGGCTCCGGCGACCGGCCACTGAGCCGGGTCGGCGACCTCGCGGACATGGCCGGCATGCCGCTGATCACCTACGCCGACCTACTCGTTGAGGACCCGCCGATGGGGCCGCTGCTGCCGACCACGCTGGTCGCGGCGCTCGACGAGTGCGCGGCCACCGACCAGGGGCTGATCCACGACGGCGGGCCGGCCGGCGAGCTGGTGATGGTGGCCCGGTCGTCGCGGTACAACGCCGACGTCCGGATGCCGATCGACGTGACCCGGCGCGAGCTGGGGCAGCCGTTCGGGCCGACGTACAACAGCCGCTCGCGGGTCACCGACCTGACGGTGGCCCGGGCCGGCGGGTCGTCGGCGCGGTACACCGACACGACGGTCCGGGGCGGCCGGGCGCAACAGGTGACGCTCAGCCTGTCCCGCGACCAGTGGCAGTACCCGATCGCCGGCTACCGGGTTGCCGAGTCGATCGCGCCGGGCCTCCAGTACCCGGCAGTGACCCTGAACCTTCGGCGCACGCCCGCGCTGGTCGAGCAGTGGCTGCGGTCCCGGATCGGCTCGCGGGTCACCGTCGAGAACCTCTGGGACACGCACGGCCCGGCACCGGTGGACCAGGTCATCAAGGGCTACAGCGAGCGAATCAGCAAGACCCGCTGGGAGGTGACGCTGCACCTGACGCCTGCCGCACCGTACGACGTGGCGGTACTGGAGGCCACCGACGACACCGCGTTCCGCACCGACGCGGGCGGGACCACGCTGGCGGCGGCGGCCGGGTCGTCGGCGACACAGCTCCTGGCGGTGTCCGAGGGCGCGCTGCTGTCCACCAGCAGCGGCGACTTCCCGGTCGACGTGGACCTCGTGGGCGAACAGGTGACCATCACGGCCGCGCCCACCAGCGCGTTCGCCGACCCGTTCTCCCGGACGGTCGGGTCCGGGTGGGGCACGCCCGGGCAGAGTGTCCCCGGCACTGCGTACACGGTGGTCGGCACGGCCAGCGACTACAACGTGGTGGGCGGCACGACCGGGCGGATCACGACGGCGGGCGTCAACACGCTCTACCTGGCGTACGCCGACATGGGCTCACCCGACGGCGAGGTGGATCTGCAGGTGGTGGTGCCGGTGCTGCCGACCGGTGCGGCGATCACGCCTCGGGCGGTAGGGCGGCTGACCGATGCCAGCAACTACCTGGAGGCGCAGGTCAGTATCGCCACCAGCGGCGCCGCGACCTTGCAGCTCTTCCGCCGGGTCGGGGGGTTGGGGTCGTCCATCGCCGACGCGGCAGCCGTCTCGGTCGGCACCCACTCGGCGGGTAACGCATGGCGGATCGTGCTCAACTTCATCGGCGAGGTGGTCCGGGCGCGGGCCTGGAACGCCACCAGCGGGACCGACCCCCGCCGCTGGCAGACCGTCGGATCCGACACCCTGGTGCCGCTGGGCACGAACATCGGCGCCTCGGTCCGCCGCGAGACCGGCAACACCAACGGGTCCCAAAACATCGACTGGGACAACATCACCGCGCAGAACCCACAGGTGCTCGCCGTGACCCGGGGTGCGTACGGGCGGGCGCACGACGCGGGCACCCCGATCAGGCTCTGGCGCGGCCGGGGCATCGCACTGTAGAAGGAGGCGTCGTGCCGTTCGCTGGCTTACAGAAGGTGACCGCCAACCAGCTCAACGGGCTGATTACCGGCGTGTACTACGCGATCGGGTCGGCCGATCTTAACGGGGCGGCGACGAACGCGGACGTGCCGGGCGTGACCGTGGACGTCACCACGGCCACGACCGGCGCCACGTACGCGGCGTTCTGCACCTGGGCGGTCGACCTGACCGGCAACGTCACCACGGAAGGGCTCGGCCGGCTGAGCGTGGACGGCAGCCTGCAATCCCCGCTGGTGCGGTGGGGGCAGGCCCTGACCACCGACCGGCTGATGCAGACGCAGACCTACTCCGGCCAGCTCGGCAGCCCGGACACCTACACCTTCAAGATCGTGGCGTCGCCGCCTGCATCGCACACGATCCAGGGTGCGAACTCATCGATCCTGGTCCTGATCTTCGAGGCGGTGTAACCGGTGACGATCGCCCCCGAGAACCTGAAGGCGGTCCGGCGGCTGCTGCTCGACCACCTGGACATCCGAGAGAACTCGAACGCGTACCCGACCGACCTGGACCCGAACGAGGTCGGGATCATCGGCGACCCGAACCACCGCGGCGGCTACCACTGCGGTCGGGACCGCGTCGATGACGACGACTACTCGGTGCGGGAGTCGTCCCGGGACCGGTCCGGGTTGACCGAGGCGGCGTCGGCGCTGGACATCGGCCAGTGGTCGACCACCGTGGCGGGCAAGCGGCACGACCTGCGCAGCATGTCGATCTGGCTGGTCGCTCAGTGCAAGGCCGGCGCGGCGGACACGCGGGACATCCGCGAGGTCATCTACTCGCCCGACGGTGACGTGGTGAAGCGCTGGGACCGGCTCGGGAAGCGGTCGTCCGGCGACAGCTCGCACCGCTGGCACACGCACATCTCGTACCACCGGGACGCGACCCGGGCGGGCCGGGACCTCACCGCGCTGTTCCGGCGGTACCTGACCACGATCGGCCTCGCGGCCGGAGAGGACGACGACATGTTCTGCCAGTACGGCCAGCGCGGGGCGGCGGTGAAGCTGCTCCAGTACCGGCTACACAACCTCGGCCACTCGCCCGGCGACATCGACTCCACCTACGGGGACAAGACCGCCGTAGCGCTGGCCGCTGCGGTGCGTGCCTACAACGGGGCCGTGACTGACGGCCGTACCTACGGGCCCGAGCAGATGATCTACCTGGACGTGATGTGGAGCCGCAAGTACGGCGGCGGTGGCCAGCCCGGACCGGCCGGCCCGCCCGGAGCCCCGGGCCCCGCCGGCCCGCCCGGACCGGCCGGGGACGTCACCGCCACGGTTGCCGGGGCGGTCGCCGAGATCGGCCGCCGGATCGTCGCCGGCGCCGCTTCAGAGAGCCAGGCCCGTGGGTGACGCTCGAGCAGCGGGTCCCCTTGCTGCGGGACCTCATCTGTCTACTGGCCGGGCTGGGCGGGTTCGGGCACTCGGTGGTCACCGGGGCGGGGTGGCCGCCGCTGCTGGTGTCCGCCGCCCTGATGGCCGGGCCCGGGGTCGTGCAGCTCTGGCTGGCCGGGCGTACCCCGGGCGGTGGGCTGTCGTCGGTGCCGGTGCTGCCGGATCCGTCGCTGCCGTCGCCGTCGCCATCGCCCGCGCCCTCGGCGGGTGAGGGCGCGTGAGCCCGCACCGTAGGCCGGTGCCGCTCTGGTACGCGCTGCTCGCCGTGCTCCTGTCGGTGCTGGCGGTGTCCGGCGCGACGCTGGCGTACACCGCGCACGTCCAGCGGGAGGCGGCGGCGGCCGACCGGGCTGCCGACCGGGAGGCGGACCAGCGCTGGTGCGAGCTGCTGACGGTGCTGGACGAGGCGTACGGCAGCACGCCGCCGCAGACGGAGCTGGGCCGGCGGGTCGCCGACGCGGTGCACCAGCTGCGGGTCGGCTTCAACTGCACCTGAACTTCCGGCCTGGCCATTCAGGTTTCGGGCCGCTTCCTTGAAATCGACCTGAGGAGGGTCACCATGGGCACCACCTACGTACCTGCGTCGGCCAGCGCCGACGCGAAGAACCGCGCGTTCCGCACGTTCTGGCAGGGGCTGCTGGTCGACGTCGGCGCGGTGCTCGCCGCCGTCCTGGTCGTCGCGCTCGGGGACATCCAGTGGACGGAGACGTACTGGATCGGCGTCGCGTCGCTGGTCGGCAAGACGGTCATCACCGCCGTGGTGTCGTACGTGGCGCGGAAGACCGTGCCGCCGGCACCGTGATGTGTCGCCGCGAGCCGCCTCAGCGGACGGCGCCGAACGTGCCGATCCCACCGCCGCGCGCTGAGCCGCCCCCGCCGCCTCCACCACCGCCGTCCGGCTGACCCCTGGGGTACGCTCCAGGCACTACCGAGGCCCGGTGCAGCGAACGTAGCGGGGCCCTCGCATTGCCCAGGACTCCGAAAAATGAGGCCCCGCCGTGGACATGGGGCCGACGCGGCGCACCAGGGCGTAGCCACGTACGCCCGCGCCACCCGTACCGGCGGGGAACCCGGTGCCCCGCCGACGGGCTCAGGCTCGGCAACCCCCGCTGCGGGGTGATACGCAGCAAGCGGCCCCGGTCGGTCCCTTACGGGATCGGCCGGGGCCGCTTCGTCATGTCCGAGGTCAGGCCGTCCGGTCGTGCCGAGCGGCGATTTCCCAGAAGTCCACGCCGTTCACGATGGCCGACAGGTCCAGGTCACCGTGCTCGGTCAGCGGGTACCCGTCGAACTCCCGGTCGTGGGCGGGGCCGTAGAAGTCGTTGCCGCTGAGGCTGACGCTGTCCGGCAGCGCGTCGTTGATGGCGGCCCGGTAGTCGGCCGCGACCGCGTCCACGTCGTAGTCGCTGACGTGGTCGCCGAGAGCGACTACGACGCTGTCCTCGACGGTGAGGTGGGAGCCATCGGCGTTGGCCCAGGTGCCGTACGAAGTGGTCGTCGTCATGGTCTGCTCCTTGATCGGGACGATGCGGGCTGCGGGCTTGCCGTTGCGGGTGAGCACGATGTCGGCGCCCTGCTGGACGGCGGTTACAATGTCACCGAGCCGCTTTCGGGCGTCTTCGATGCCAATCTCTCGGCTGCTCATGGCCTAAACCTTAAGGTATCGGCGAGCGTGATCGCAAGAGGAACCTTAAGGTTCCTCGGACCGACACGGCGGCCCGGTCCATCGAGGACCGGGCCGCTTCGTGCTGTGTCGGTGCCTTCCGATCCGGCCCGCCCCACCTGCCGTAGCCGTGGCCGGCGGCCGGAGGGTGGCCCGCCGACACCGGCAGCCTGCCCGGTCGTTGCCGCGACCGGCTACACCAGACTGCCGCGCTGTGGATAACTCCATGCCCTGTGGACAGCCGCCTGATCACGGGCCGATGTGGTAGGAGGCCGAGCGGCGGGCCGGGGCGTCGGCTTCCGGGCCGACCGGGGCACGGCGGGCCGGGCCTGGACCGGCGCCGGGGTGGCCAGCCGGCACAGCCCGGCGAGCTGCACGAACACCTCCCGCCGCTCGACTGCCTCGCCGTGGCCGTCGAGCACGTACCCGGACAGCCAGCACCAGCCGTGATACGTCGGCTTCCGATCCACCCGCAGCACCCGGAACGTCAGCGCCCGGTCGCCGGAGAACTGGACCGACGCCCGCCGGTCGATCCGCAGCAGATCCCCCGGCCGGAGACCGGTCACGGGACGTGCCGGGCCAGGACGTCCACCCGGGCCATCAGCTCGATGCACGCCGGGTGCGGCGCCACGCTGTCCCAGTGGCACGTCAGCGGGTCGTGGCCGCGCACCCACACCCAGAGCTGGCCGCCGTCCTCGCGGGTGATGCCCTTGTCGACGCGGACGATCCGAACGTCGACGTACCCTTCGACGTCGGCGCCCCGGTGGTAGTGCGACCACTCGCCCGCCTCCAGCCGTACCCGGGTGTCGACCGGCACGTCCGGGATCTGCGGCGGCGGGATGTGCGGCGGCCGGGTCACCGGCGTGGTCCGGGTACGCGCAACCACCGTCGGCCGTCCCACCGGTAGTCGCGGACCCGGCGGGGGAACTCCCGCCGCCAGGCCGTGCGCACGTCGTACAGGTAGGTTCGGGCACGCCGGGCTCGGCGTCGCAGGGTCGTCAGCACGCTGTCACCTCCGGGTACGCCACGGCGCCCCGGAGCACAGGTCACGGAGCGCCGCTCAATGTGGGCGAATCGTTGGCGCCGGCCCGGGCGTGGCACGGGGGACCCGGCCCGGACCGGCCGGTCCGCAGGGTGTTCGCGTGCCAGCCGGGAGACTGGCAGACCCTGCGTTCCACATGCCAGAGTGCGCCGTCCGTGACCGTGAGTGAATGTGCGCGGCGTGCGAGGTTCGCGGCCCGGCCGCGAAACCGGTACGTGACGTACCGGTCAGCAGCCGACCAGCGCTGCCAGCTCGGCCAGCTCCGCCCCCATCGCCCGGCGACGGGCCGCCGCCAGGTCGGCCACGATGTCCCGGGCGTACCGCTGGTGCCGCAGCCACGCCGGTGCCTGCCGGCTCAGCCTGGTCAGCACCTGAGTCGCGTCTGCGTACTGCCCGGTCTGCACGTGCGCCCAGGCCACATCGAGCTGATGCCGCCGCTGACTGGTCGGCACCGTCGCCGTGACCGGCATCCGCTCCGACAGCCGCAGCACCGCCGCCGGGTCCCCGGTCACCGCCGCCGCCTCAACCCGTGCCATTTCGGCCCGCGCGGACCGGAAGCCTCCGACGATCGCCAGCCGCCCGGGGATCGGCCGGTCGCCGAGCCGGGCCCCGGCCGCCGCCGCCGAGTCCAGCATCTCGGTCGCGTCGTCCGGGCGCTGGTCGCGGGCGGCAGCCGCAGCACCGAACAGCAGCAGCCACCCCCACACGGCGAGTTCCTCCGGCTGCGCCCGGGACATCCGCGGCTCGACCCGGTCGGCCGTCGACACGGCGAGCTGCTCGGCCTCGGCCAGCCGGCCCTGCCGCAGCAGCAACCAGCTCGCCCCCTTGACCGTGAGCGCGCCCAGGATCGGATCGCCGGCCGCCTCGGCGGCGTCGAGCGCACTACTGATGGCGGTGTACGCGAGGTCGCCAGCCCGGAGCTGGATCAGCAGTTCGCCGGTGAGATAGCAGACGTCGGCGAGCGCGGCGTGCGCCTGCGGTCGGGCCCTCGCGGACGCCGTCTCTACGGCGAGCCGGCCGGAGGTGATCAGCGACGGCAGGATGCCGAGCACGGTGCCGTAGTCGCCCCGGTGGTACGCCTGGTCGGCGGCGCGGAGCCGGCTCCGGATCGTCGGCAGGGTCGGGGGCGGGCCGTCGGGGAGTCGGACGGTGCCGCCCGGACCACGTGCCGGGGTGAGCGCCCGGCGGATGTCGATCAGGCTGAGTGGCAGGTGGTCCGGCTCCCGCCGGGCTGCCGCGCTGGTCGCGTCGCCGAGTAGGTCGGTGGTGCGTACGCCGAGCGCCCGAGCCAGCCGGCCGATGGTGGGCAGTCTGCTGCTGGTGCGGCTGTTCGTCTCCAGCTTGCGGATCGTCTCGACGCTGAGTCCGGCGTGCTCGGCGAGCTGCTCCTGTGTGAGCCGTTGGCGGCGGCGGTGTCGAGCGATGTTGTCGCCAAGAGTCGGGTCCATCGGGCCTCCCAGGTAGGGCTGGGGGTGGCTGGCGGCCCGGGCCCTACCCCGGACCGCCACTTCGGACGGTACACCGCCAGGTCAGCGTCGTCACGCAGTGCGCCTTGTATGTGACTTAGGGCTGGGGGGGGGGGGCATCGATGACGGTTTTTCGGCTATGAGATTTCTTAGGGTGCCCTTAAAAAGCGACCCCCTCCCTGGCCAGACGCCAGGGAGGGGGTGAGATCCTGTGCGGGACCTAGTGCTCTGACGGGTGCATGGTCGGGGTGGGCAGCGTGCGGATGGCCAATCGGCGCTGCCCACTCTTGACGAGCGTGTAGATCTGCGTGGACGTTACGGACCGGTGCCGCATCAGCTCCTGGATCGTCCGCAGGTCAACCCCCGCCTCCAGCAGCATCGTCGCGAACCGGTGCCGGAACCGGTGCAGGTGCACGTCCGGCAGCTCGATCAGGTCGAAGTGGTGCCGCCCGTTCGACGACAGCCACGGACCCGTCACCGGCTCCCCCTCGTGCGTCACCAGCGGGCCCGGCGGACGGTCCCGGACATGCTCCCAGATCACCGGATGGCAGGGCACTACATCCTCGTTCCCGCCCTTGGACAACACCCGGATGTCGTCCTCGGTGACGTCCCGCCGGTCCGCCCGGGCGATCTCACTCGCCCGCAGGCCGGCGTACGAGGCGAGGAGGATCGCCGTGTACCAGGGGTCCCCGGACCGGTCCAGGGCAATGCTCAGCTCGTTCTCGCTGACCGGTTTCGGCACCCCGGCGGGCTTCCGGGGTCGCGCCATGTCGGCGGCCGGGTCACCGTCGAGGATGCTGGCGGCGGTCGCCCACCGGTAGAAGGCCCGCACGTGCATCGCGTACGTGCACCGGGTCCACCGGGACCAGCCGGGCCGGCCGAGCCACGCGTCCAGCTCGGTCGTGGCCGCGTACGCGAGGCCGTACGGCAGTTCGTCGTGCAGGCGGTGGAGGATCTCTCTTCGGGACTGGATGGTCCGCTCTGACTGGCCAGCAGCTCGCAGGCTCGCGAGGTGCTGATCGATGAGTTCACTCATCGCTAGATCCTGTGCCTCGTTACGAGGGTGTTTCAAGACCTGGTCGCGCATAGTGGCCTTTCGGGTACGTGCAGATACCTCCGGGTAATGGCTGTCCAGATCAGACACTCTCGGCCGCCCGGCGGATTGTTGTGACGGGTTCCTGACTACGGCGTGACCTGGGAACGGTTCCACCTTTGCGGGCCGGCTACTCGCCCTCGGCGGCCCGGTACTGGCCGTCCTCCACCCACCACTGCCCCTGGATCCGGTCGCAGTCGGCGATCTTCCCCTGGCACCACGCGGTCCCGGCCGGCGGCCGGTCGATGTAGATGAACGGCGGCCCGCTGTCGTGGGCGGTGCGCTGCGGCACCAGGAAGGCGAACACGAGCGCCAGCAGCAGCGCGGCCTGGACGGCCGCCTGGACGGCGAACCAGGTCGACGGGCGGCGCAGCCAGCGGGCCGGCGGTCGGTGGTGCTTGCCCCGGGCGGCCATCTCAGGCCGCCGTCGCGAGTGGACGCCCGGCGGGCCGCGTACCCCGGGACCTGTGCATCGCACGGGGTCTGGTGCGGGTGACGGGTCGGCGTGCGTCGCCGACCGTCGTGATGGGACGTTCGTGCTGGTAGAGCGCCTGCGAGCGGATCTCGCTGGGCAACCCGCGAGTAGGCTACGGGCATGAGCGACAGGTACGCGAGCTTCGCCCACACCGGTCCCGGCCGGGCGCTGGTTCGGCGCCTCGGCCTGCCGGACCCGCCCAGGCTGCGCCGGTACCGCCCCGGCGACCCGCTCAGCCACGGCCCGGTACGCCTCGACGCCGCCCCCGGCGGTCGCCTGGTCGAGCCGCTGGCCGCGCTGCTGCGCTCGGCCGGCGTCCAGGTCTCCGACCCGTCGGAGTCCCGAACCGCCGCCCTGCTCTTCGACGCCACCGGCATCACCGACTCCGCCGGGTTGCGCGCACTCTTCGACTTCTTCCACCCGCTGGCCCGGGCCCTGCACCCGTCCGGCCGGGTGGTCGTCTTCGGCACCCCGCCGGAGTCCTGCGGCACACCCCGGGAGGCGACGGCGCAACGCGCCCTCGAAGGACTGACCCGCAGCATCGGCAAGGAGTTCGGCCGGGGCAGCACCGCGCAGCTCGTCTACGTCGCGCCGGGTGCGGAACGGGCCGTCGAGTCGACGCTGCGCTTCCTGCTCTCCGGCCGCTCGGCGTACGTCTCCGGGCAGGTTATCCGGATCGGCCCGGCCGAGGTGCCCGAGGTCGACTGGGACCGTCCGCTGGACGGCCGGATCGCCCTGGTCACCGGTGCCGCCCGGGGGATCGGGGCGACGGTCGCCGAGGTGTTGGCGGCCGACGGCGCCCAGGTGGTGGCACTGGACGTGCCGGCGGCCGGTGACGCGCTCGCCGAGGTCGCCAACGCCGTCGGCGGTACGGCGGTGCAGCTCGACCTGACCACGCCGGACGCGCCACTACGGCTGGCCGACCACCTCGCCGACCGGCACGGCCGGGTCGACGTGCTGGTGCACAACGCCGGGATCACCCGGGACAAGACGCTCGGCCGGATGACCCCGGACCGGTGGGACGCGGTCCTGGAGGTCAACCTGACCAGCCAGGAGCGGATCAACGAGGTACTGCTGGACCGTGGGCTGATCCCGCGCGGTGGCCGGCTGATCGGGGTCTCGTCGATCGCCGGGATCGCCGGCAACCGGGGCCAGACCAACTACGCCACCTCCAAGGCCGGCGTGATCGGCCTGGTGCACTCGATGGCGCCACTGCTGGCCGAGCGCGGCATCACCGTCAACGCGGTCGCTCCGGGCTTCATCGAGACCCGGATGACCGCCCGGATGCCGATGATGCTCCGCGAGGCGGGCCGGCGGATGAACAGTCTGGCCCAGGGCGGGTTGCCGGTCGACGTGGCACAGACGATCGCCTGGTTCGCCTCACCCGGCTCGGCCGGCGTCACCGGCAACGTGGTCCGGGTCTGCGGACAGAGCCTGTTGGGGGCCTGATGACCGACCTGCCGCACGACACCGGGGAGCAGCCGGCCGCGGTGCCGGTCGAGTTGGCGGCGGTGCCGGTTGCCGGGCCGCTCTACCGCCGGGCGGCGATCGGACTGGCTCCGGGGTTCGGGTCGGCCCGGCGCGCCGACCGGCTTCCCGGGACGGTACTTGTCGTCCGGGGAGTGGCGGTGGACCGGGACCACCTGGTGGAGTACGACCGGGTGTGCGGGTTCCGGCTCGCCGACGCGCTGCCGCCGACCTATCCGCACGTGCTGGCCTTTCCGCTGGCGCTGCACCTGATGAGCGCACCGGAGTTTCCGCTGCCCCTGGTCGGGCTGGTGCACGTGGCCAACCGGATCGACACGTACCGCCCGATCGACGCGGCGGAGCCGCTGGACCTGGCGGTACGCGCGGTCGACCTGCGCCCGCACGAGCGGGGGCGGCAGTTCGACGTGGTCTGCACCGCCTCCGTCGCCGGGGAGACGGTCTGGCGCGGCGTGTCGACGTACCTGCGGCGGGAGCGTACGGCCGCCGGGGGCGACCGGCGCGACCCGGGTGACCGGCCGGCCGCGCCGGCTCCGACCACGTTGTGGCGGGTGGCCGCCCGGGTGGGTCGGGAGTACGCCCGGGTCTCCGGCGACCGCAACCCGATCCACACCTCCCGGGTCGCCGCCCGGCTGTTCGGCTTTCCCCGGCCGATCGCGCACGGGATGTGGAGCAAGGCCCGCTGCCTGGCCGCGCTGGAGGGGCGGCTGCCCGAGGCGTACACGGTGGACGTGGCGTTCAAGCTGCCGGTGCCGCTGCCGTCGACGGTGGCCTTCTCGGCGAGCCGGGGGCGGAGTTTCGGGCTGCACGACCCGGCGCGCGGCCGTCCCTACCTGCTCGGCGAGGTGACCCCGGACGGCGGGATGATCAGGTCCGATCCGGACTGATCACCCTCTCGGGCCAAGCCCGACAGGACGGCACAAACATCGAGATTTGCCGTTGACAGGATAGAGGGCCATCGATAGTCTTCACTCGATGCTGGAAAGCGCTTTCCAGCAGCCCCGTCCCCGGCGCGGCCCAGATCCGTCGGCCGCACCGTCCACCCACCGCTGGCGGCGTCCGCGTCCCACCCGCCCGGCCGCCGGGGTGGACCACTTCCGCTCGGAGGTTCCCCTGTGTCCAGCACCGAAACCACCACCCGGCGCACCCGGCGGCTCGTCCGGGTGCCGCTGCTCGCGGCGGCCACCGCCGCGAGCCTCGCGGCCAGCTCCCTGGTCGCGATGCCGAGCGCCTCGGCCGCTTCGTTCAACCTGGAGGGTTGGGCGACCCAGTGCGGCGGCACCAGCGGCGGCGGCAACGCCTCCCCGGTCACCGTCAGCGACGCCAACGGCCTGATCAGCAACATGCAGGCCAGCGGTGCCCGGGTGATCCGGTTCTCCGGCACCATCTCGCTCAGCGGCATGCAGAAGGTCGCCGCCGACAAGACGATCATCGGAGTCGGCGCCAACGCCACGATCACCGGCGGCGGGCTCAACGTCGCCAGCGTCAGCAACGTCGTCATCCGGAACATCAACTTCCGGAACTGGGGCGACGACGCGATCAACGTGCAGTACTCGAGCCGGGTCTGGATCGACCACAACAGCTTCAGCAGCGGCTCGGACGGCGCGGTCGACATCAAGCGCAGCTCCGACTGCGCCACCGTCTCCTGGAACCGGGTCTTCAACCACGACAAGTCGTTCCTGCTCGGCCACTCCGACAGCAACGCGGGCGAGGACGTCGGGCGGCTGCGGGTGTCGTACCACCACAACTGGTTCGACGGGTCGAACCAGCGGCACCCCCGGGTCCGGTTCGGCAACCCGGTGCACGTCTACAACAACTTCTACCGGGGCAACGGCGGGTACGGCGTCGCCTCCACCTGCAACGCGGGCGTGCTCGTCGAGGGCAACTACTTCGAGAACGTCAGCGACCCGTACCACCGCGGTGAGGGCAGCTCGCCGGTCGGCGGCCTGGTCGCCCGGAACAACCACTTCGTCAACTCCGGCTCCGGCCAGGCCGGCGGCAGCGTCAACGGCATCCCGTACGGGTACTCGCTCGACCCGGCCGCCAACGTGAAGTCCATCGTCACCGGCGGCGCCGGCACCGGCCGGATCTGACCGTCGCGCACGGCGTCGGCCGATCGACCCGCGCCAGCGGCGACGCGCCGGGTGCTCCGGTCCCACCGGAGCACCCGGCACACGACCCGTCGGCCGGCACGGTCAGCCGGTCACCTCATGACGCGTGCGCTCCGTCGGAATTGCCGGTGGCGGCGTTGGTGCTGTTGGTGCCGGTGGCGCCGTTGGTGCCGGTGGTGCCGTTGGTGCCGGTGGTGCCGTTGGTGCCGGTGGTGCCGTTGGGTTACCCGCCGTTGGTGCCGGTGGTGCCGGTCGACGTGACCGGCCGGTCCGGACGGTGGACGCGGCTAGGCCGGCGCGGGCCAGGGCCAGCAGACCGGCGAGCAGGGCCACCGCCACGATCGCGTCACCGACGTCCGGGGCGAAGAGCCGCACCTTGGCCAGGCCGGCGCCGTCCCAGAAGGCCGGGATCGCCCAGACCACCACGGCCGCCAGCCCGGCGCAGCCGACCACCCAGCCGGCGGCTCCGGCGACCGCCCGGCGCACCGACCGCACCGGCCCGGTCGGGCGCCGGAAGGCCCGGACCACCGACCAGACCAGCAGACCGAGCAGGAGTACGGCGACCGCGGCCAGCCCGGCGAGCAGCCAGTCGAACGTCGGGTCCTCCGCCTGGGCGGGCGCCGCCTCGGCACCGTGCAGAATCCGGGCGACGTCGAAGGCGGCCGAGGCCAGCGGGCCGTCCATCGGCAACCCGTAGACGTTCGTCAGCACCACCACGGCAAGATCCGACCCGGGCACCAGCACGATGTGCCCGAACGAGCTGGCCGTCGCACCCGCGTGCCAGACGATCCGCTTGGCCGGAACGCCCAGGGTGCCCTCCCGCCAACCCATCGCGTACCGGCCGTCGCCGCCGGTGGGAACCTGGCCGGGGTGCAGCCGGGCCATGTTCTCCGGCGACAGGACCGCACGACCGGCGTACCGGCCCGCGGAGAGCTGCGCCGAGACGTAGTGGGTCAGGTCGGTCAGGCTCGCCGCCAGGAAGCCGTACGACACCCCGGAGCCGTCGAAGGACGGTTCGAAGCGCCGCGGGCGGCCGAGGTAGTAGCGGTGACCGGGCGGAATCCCGAGCGCCTCCGCCTCGGCGCCGGTGGCGGCGGAGTCGACCATCCCGAGCGGGTCGAGCACCTGCCTGCGGAGGTATTCGCCGTAGCTCTCCCCGGTCACCTCCTCGACGAGTACGCCCAGGATCATGTAGTTGGCGTCGCTGTACTGGTGCACTCCGCCCGGTTCGGCCGTCGGGCTGACCGCCGCGAGGTCGCGTACCGAGCGGGCCAGCGCACCCGGCGTGTTGTCGTACCGGTCGGTGAGCCCCGTCGACGCCACCTGCGGCAGACCCGTCGTCTGGACGAGCAGGTGCCGTACGGTGATCCGGGCCGCCACCGACTCGTCGGCCAGCCGCAGCCACGGGACGTACCGGCGGACCGGTGCGTCCAGCTCGACCCGGCCGGACTCGACGAGCTGCATCACCGCCAGCGCGGTGAACGACTTCGACACCGAGCCGAGGACGAAGGGCGTACCCGGCGTGATCGGCTCGCCGTTCCCGTCGACCCCCCAGGCGCCCTGCCCGACGACCCGGTCGCCACGCACCACCGCGTACGCCAGTCCGGGTGCCCGGACGTCGGCCATGTACTCCCGCAGATGGCTCTCCACCCGGGACATGTCGTCGGCCGGGGGCGACGGCGGCACGCCGGCCGCCGGGCCGACCCCGGTGGCCACCGCCAACGGCAGGGCCGCCAGCAGGGCCAGCACGGTCAGCACGGCCTGCACGGCCTGCCTTCCTCCGCGCGATTCGCTGATCATCTCGTTCCCTCCCCCGTACGGGTGCCGCCGGTCGCCGGACCGGCACGCGTGCGGCTCCCGGTGGACTCAGCCGATCTGGCTGAGCAGCCGTTCCAACTCGGTCAGCCGTTGCTTCACCTCGGCCAGTTCGTCCCGGGCGCCGCGTACCTCGGTGCGCAGCCCGGTCAGTTCCCCGGCCGTCGCGGTGCCGGCCTCCGCCGTCCGGGTCTCCGCCTCGACCACGCGCTCGACCAGGGCGCGGTACGCCGCGTCCCCGACCGTGCTCCGCCGGGCCCGGTAGAAGCCCAGGCCGACGAAACCGACGACGGCGACCAGGGCGACCGCCACCGCGGCCGACGCGATCGTGGCGGTCTGCGCGATGTCCAGGTCGGCTGCCAACAATGTGCTCACTCGCTCGTTTCCTCTCCCGATCCGCCCGCTGCCGGGCCGTTCTGTTCCGCCGTGCCGGTGACGCCCGCTGCCGGGTCCAACGTCGGGACGGCCTCGGCGACCACCTGCGGGGTGACGGCCAGCGCGAACGGCACCACCTCGAAGTACTTCACCGAGCTGCCGTCCCGGGCCGTCTCCAGTTCACCGGTGACCAGTCCGGCCGCCTCCAGCCGCTGGAGGTGCATGTAGAGCAGCGGCCGGTTCATCTCCAGTCGGCGGGCGAGCTGGCTTACGTAGCTGCGGCCCTCGGCGAGGGCCGCCACGATCCGCAGCCGGTGCGGGCTGGCCAGCGCGGTGAGCATCCGCAGCAACTGCTCCCCCGAGGGCGGGGCCTGCTCCATGCGTCCCGTTCCTTCCCCGGTGTCAGATGCATCTGACACCCCCCTGTCAGACGAGACTGACACCCCCGACGACAAACGTCAAGCAGCAGGGGTGGGGATCAGCCGGCGGGGTGGGTCCGGGGTCAGCCCTGCCGGGTGGGTCCGGGGTCAGTCCTGCCGGGTGGGTCCGGGGTCAGTCCGGCCGGGTGGAAGGTGGTCGCCAGCGGCGGCCGGCGAGCAGGTTGCCGGCACCACTCCAGGCCATCTCCATCATCCGGCCGGCCATCCGGTCCGGATCGGCGTCCGGCTGGTCGGCCAGCAGGTCGGCGACCGACTCGGCGGCGCCGACCAGGGCGTACGCCATGATCTCCAGTTCGGCGACGCGGGCCTCGCGGCCGTCGGCGGCCAGGCCACGGGCGAGCATCCCGGCGACCACCTCGATGATCCGGCTCCGCATCGACGCCAGTTCCCCGGCGAACGGGGGCTCGCCCCGGGCCTGCCGGTAGAGGACCGCCCAGCCGTCCCGGTGCGCGCCGACGAACCGGAAGAACGCCCGCAGGCCGCGCCAGAGCCGCTCCTCGAACGGCAGGTCCGGTACGACCGCGCCGACGATCGCCTCCATCAGCCGGGTCCCCTCCCGGTGCAGGCAGGCGACGAAGAGTTCTTCCTTCGAGCCGAGGTAGGCGTAGACCATGGGTTTGGAGATGCCGGCCTCGTCGGCGATCTCGTCCATGCTCGCCGCGTGGAAGCCGCGCCGGGAGAAGACCCCGACCGCGGCGTCGAGCATCTGCTGCTCCCGTACGGCCCGGGGTAGCCGCCGGAAGGCGGGCGGAGTCGGCACGCTTGCGAGCCTACCTACTCGTGCGTAGGGTTACGCACGAGTAACCAATAATCTTGACCGGAACAGCGACAACCACCAGCCCTGGAGGACCCTCGCATGACCGACTTCGACCCGGCCAACTTCGCCTCGCTGGAGCCCCAGCAGTTCGCCCAGATCGTCAAGTCCACCCCGGACGACAAGCTGGCCGAGGTGATGAGCGGGGACCTGCGCGGCAAGGTCCTGGACGCGGTGTTCGGGCGGATGCCGGCACTGTTCCGGGCCGACCGGGCCGGCAACACCAACACGGTCATCCACTGGACCATCACCGGCCGGCCGGACGGCGGCTCCGACACCTACGAGATCGTCATCGAGAACGCGACCTGCCAGGTCTCCGAGACGCCACAGCGGGAGCCGAAGCTGACCCTCACGATGGGTCCGGTCGAGTTTCTCAAGATCGTCTCCGGTGGCGCCAACCCGGTGACGATGTTCATGACCGGCAAGCTGAAGGCAAAGGGTGACCTCGGGCTGGCCGCGAACATCGCCAACCTGTTCGACATCCCGAAGGCCTGACCAGGACGCCCGACCAGATCAACCACCCCGGGCGTCCGGCGGAGCCGGCGCCCGGGTCCGGAACGACGAGGGGACGAGGGGACGGCGTGACCGAGTTCTCGCTCGACCTGAACGAGGAGCAGCAGGAGCTGCGCGACTGGGTGCACGGCTTCGCCGCCGAGATCGTGCGGCCGGCCGCCGCCGAGTGGGACGCCCGCGAGGAGACCCCCTGGCCGGTGATCCAGGAGGCGGCGAAGGTCGGGCTGTACGGCTTCGAGTTCATCGCCAACTGCTGGGCCGACCCGACCGGCCTCTCCCTGCCGCTGGCCAACGAGGAACTCTTCTGGGGCGACGCCGGGATCGGCATGGCTCTCTTCGGCACCACCCTGGCGGTGGCCGCCATCTACGGCTCCGGCACCCCCGAACAGCTGCTCGAATGGGTGCCGCAGTGCTACGGCGACACCGACCGGCCGGCCGTGGCGGCGTTCTGCAGCACCGAGCCGGAGGCCGGCTCCGACGTCGCTGCCATGCGCACCCGGGCCCGCTACGACGCCGGCACCGACGAGTGGGTGCTGACCGGGCAGAAGGCGTACGCCACGAACGGCGGGATCGCCGCCGTGCACGTGGTCACCGCCTCGGTGGAGCCCGAACTCGGCTCCCGGGGCCAGGCCGCCTTCGTGGTGCCGCCCGGCACGGCCGGACTGACCGCGACGAAGAAGCTCAGGAAGCTGGGGCTGCGCGCCTCGCACACCGCCGACGTCTTCCTCGACGAGGTACGCGTGCCGGGCCGCTGCCTGCTCGGCGGGCGCGAGGCGCTGACCGAACGGCTCGACCGGGCCCGGAGCGGGCAGCGCGGCAACAGCCAGGCCGCGATGCGTACCTTCGAACTGTCCCGGCCGACGGTCGGGGCGCAGGCGGTCGGGGTGGCCCGGGCGGCGTACGAGTACGCCCTGGCGTACGCCCGGGAGCGGGTGCAGTTCGGCCGGCCGATCGTCGAGAACCAGGCGGTCGCATTCCAGCTCGCGGACATGCGGATGGAGATCGACGCCGCCCGGCTGCTGGTCTGGCGGGCCGCCTGGATGGGCCGCAACAACCGCCCGTTCAGCGCGGGCGAGGGCTCGATGTCGAAGCTCAAGGCCGGCGAGGTGGCGGTCTCGGTTACCGAACGGGCGGTGCAGATCCTCGGCGGCGCCGGCTTCCTCCGCGAGCACCCGGTCGAGCGCTGGTACCGGGACGCCAAGATCTACACGATCTTCGAGGGGACCTCGGAGATCCAGCGGCTGGTCATCTCCCGGGCCATCTCCGGGCACCAGATCCGCTGACCAGCCGCGGATCCAGGGCGGCAGCACAACAGGAGGGAGTACCCCGTTGCCTTCCGACCTCGCGTTCCTGGTCGCCACGCTGACCCGGCGCGGGCTGCTCAAGCCCGGCTCGCCCCGGCGGGTCGCGGCACAGCTCGGCGCCCTGCGGAACTGGGGCTTCAGCCTGGCCGGCGAGCTGCGCCAGGCGGCGGCCCGGGATCCGGACCGGATCGCGCTGGTCGACGAGGAGCGCGGCGAGGTCAGCTACCGGGAGCTGCTGGACCGGGCCGAACGGCTGGCCCGGTCGCTACGGGCCCGCTACGGCGTGACCGAGGGCGACCGGATCGGGGTGCTCTGCCGCAACCACTCGGGACTGGTGGAGACGGCCGTGGCCGGCGGGCTGCTCGGCGCCGACATCGTGCTCGGCAACACCGGCCTGTCCGGGGCACAGCTCGCGGCCGTCGCCCAGGAGCAGCGGTTCCGGCTGCTGGTGCACGACGACGAGTTCCTCGACCGGGTCGTCGGGCTGCCGGCCGAGGTGCACCGGATCGACGAACGGGAGTACCCGGAACTAATGGCCGGGGCGCCGCACGGTGAGCTGCACCCGCCGGAGCGGGACGGCCGGACCATCGTGCTCACCTCCGGCACCACCGGCACCCCGAAGGGTGCCCGCCGGCCCACCCCGAACGGCCTCGGCCCGCTCGTCGCGATCATCGACCGGATCCCGCTGCACCACGGGGTACGGATGATGATCGCCGCCCCGCTCTTCCACACCTGGGGGTACGCCGCACTCCAGATGGCCTTCGCGCTGCGCGGCACCGTCGTACTGCATCGGCGGTTCGAGCCGGTGGCGGCGGTGGCGGCGCTGCGCCGGCACTCCTGCACCGCGCTGTTCGCCGTACCGGTGATGCTGCAACGGCTGCTGGAGGTGCCGCCGGCCGCCACGCCGCCGCTGGAGGTGGTCGCGGTCAGCGGCTCGGCGCTGCCCGGCGGGCTGGCGCCCCGGTTCATGGACCGGTACGGCGACGTGCTCTACAACCTCTACGGCTCCACCGAGGTCTCCTGGGCCGCCATCGCCACCCCGGCCGAGCTGCGCCGGGCGCCGACCACCGCCGGCCGGCCGCCGCACGGCACCCGGCTGGCGATCGTCGACGCCGCCGGCGAGCCCGTGCCGGCCGGTCAGGTCGGCCGGATCCTGGTCGGCAACGAACTGCTCTTCGAGGGGTACACGGCGGGCGGGCCGGAACAGCAGGGTCGGGTTGCCGGCCCGGCCCGGGTACGGCTGCTGGACACCGGCGACCTCGGCCACCTGGACGCGGACGGGCTGCTGCACGTCGACGGCCGGGCCGACGACATGATCGTCTCGGGGGGCGAGAACGTCCATCCGGCCGAGGTGGAGAACCTGCTCGCCGAGCTGCCCCAGGTGCGCGAGGTGGCGGTCATCGGGGTACCGGACCGGACGTACGGGCAGCGGCTGGTGGCGTACCTGGTGCTGCGTCCCGGCGAGACGATCGACCCGGACGCGGTACGCGAGTACGTCCGCCGCTACCGAGCCCGGTTCTCGGTGCCGAGGGACGTCAACTTCGTACCGGCGCTGCCGCGCAACGCGACCGGCAAGGTGATGACCAGGGAGTTGCGCCGCTACCACCGGGCCTGAACCGAGCGGTCGACGACCGCCGGCGGCGGACGGCGGGAGGCGAACGGCGGGCGGTCGACGGCTCAGGTGGTGATTCGGACGGTCACCGTGCCGATCAGGATCCGGTGGTCGGAGCAGGCGCCGCCGCAGCTCGTCGAGATGGCCAGCGAGTCACCGGTGTACGTCCCGGCGATCCGGTCCTCCCGTACGAAGATCATGTCGATCTTCTTGCCCTGGCCGTCCGGTCCGCTGGTGTCGCCGTCGGCGACTGTCGTCTCGCCGTAGCCGGGACTGGCCGGATCGGTGTCGTCCAGCTCCCGGTAGTCGCCCTGGTTGCCGCTGTTGCGCGGCACGTCCAGGTTGCGGGAGTACCACGGGTTCATCCGGCCGTAGTTCGGCTGGGCGTTGAAGTCGCCCGCGATGATCACCGTGTCGCCGGCCGCGTGGTAGCTCTCCACCCGGGTCAGCACCTCGCCGAGCTGGCGTTCGTTGATCTTTCCGCCGCCGATCACCTCGTTGGACGGGGTGATGTGGGTGGTGCAGAACCTCAGGTGCGGGCGGGCCTCCAGCGGGGCACAGAGCAGCTTGCGCCGCTCCGAGCTGCCGTCCGGGGCCAGCGCGAGACGGTCCGCCGGGCCCATCGGCGCCCTGCTGAAGATGGCGACCCCGAACGGCTCACCGCCGCAGGCGGTCTCGTTGTGCGCCTCGAAGCGGGAGAAGTTCTCGACGTCCTGCGGCCAGCCCGACCCCCGCAGGTTGGACTGCACCGCCTTGTACTGGCTCCAGCACAGCTCGTTCAGCGCCGCGAAGTGCGCGCTGCGGTTGCGGATCGAGTTGGCCAGCGCGCCGATCAGCCCGTTCCCGGTGGCGCCCCGGTGCATCTTCCAGCCGGCGACGTTCCAGACCCAGACGTTGTAGCTGGCGGTGACCTCGGCAGCCGAGGCCGCCGGAGCAGCCGTGCCCGCCAGCCCTGCCGGAGCAGCCGTGCCCGCCAGCGCTGCCGGACAGCCGAGGCCGGCGCGGCGGCCGACAGTGCCACCGCCGGCACCATGGCCAGCGCCGCCGCCGTGAACGTCGCGAACCCCCGCCGGAACCGCATCGCCGTCCTCCTGGTGCTCGGTCGGGAAGGAGACAGCGATGATAGGGGCCGGCGAGGGCTCGCGGAGCCGCTCGGTACATATCGGACGGACGAAAAGGACGGACGGCCGGACCGCGCGCCGGCCGCCCGGGCCCGGGTCAGACCGAGGGGATCTCGTGCACCAGTGCCGAGGCGGTCAGGGTCCTGGAGCGCACCTCGCCGCCGCCGACCGTACGCAGCTGGTAGGTGTGCTTGACGTACTCGCCGGGGCTGCCGCCGCACGGGAAGTCGATGGTGGCGGTGCCGACCGGCGGGTAGGTGTTGTAGATCCCGGGCCCGTCGACGGAGAGGGTCACCTTGTCGGCGCCGGTCACCTTCCACTCCAGGATCACCGGGACCCCGGGAACGCGGTTGACGTTCGTACCCTGGTCGCACTGCGGCTTCTGCTTGATCTTGTAGTGGACGATCGTCGGGCCGCTCGGCTTCTTGCCGGTCGTACCGCTGCCGCCGGTGTTGCCACCGCCACCCGGGTTGCCGCCACCGCCGGGGTTGCCGCTGCCGCCGGGCTGGCCGCCCTGCCCCGCCGGACCGCCGCTCGACCCCGGGGTGCCGCCCGGCCCGTCCGCCGGGGCGCTGCCCAGGCCGGCGTCACCGGTGGCGCCGGGGGCAGCGGTGGCCGGTGCCGAGGTCGCCGGGGTCGACCCGCCGGCCTCGATCGTGACGCAACCGGTCGCCGCGACCGCGATCGCGCCGCCGAGGGCGACCACCGCCGCCCGAGTCAGGTACCTGTGCATGGCCGCTCCTCCGCCACTGGAATCCCCCGACAATCCGGGGTGATCTCACGGTAGGAGACCCGGTCCGACCGACGAATCACGGTTTCGTGCCAGCCGGTCGGGTGACGCGGGAGGCCCCGGGTCAGGCGGTCGGCGAACCCTCGCGGTCGGGGGCGGTGAGTCGGCCGGCGGCGGCGAGCGCCGCGATGTCGGTCCGGTGGTGCGCTCCCGGCAGGTCGATCGCGTCGACCAGTTCGTAGGCGGCCACCCGGGCCGCGGTCAGGTCGGCGCCCACACCGGTACCCGAGAGGACCCGGCCCCCGGCGGAGACCAGCGCACCGTCGGAGGCCCGGCGGGCCGTGCCGGCGTGCACGACCCCGGGCCGGTCGGCGCCGGTGATCACGTCACCGGTACGCGGGGTGCCCGGGTAACCCGCCGAGGCGACCACCACGGTGACCGCCGCATCGGAACGCCAACGCAGCGGCGGATGCCCGGCGAGCGTGCCGGTGGCCGCCGCGTGCAGCAGCCCGGCCAGCGGCGTCTCCAGCAGTGCGAGTACGACCTGCGTCTCCGGATCACCGAACCGGGCGTTGAACTCGATCACCCGTGGCCCGTCCCCGGTGATGGCCAGCCCGACGTAGAGCAGCCCGCCGAACGGGGTGCCCCGGCGCCGCATCTCGGCCAGGGTCGGCCCGACCACGGTGGCCAGCACCTCGTCCACGGTGCCCGGCGGCAGCCACGGCAGCGGCGCGTACGCCCCCATCCCGCCGGTGTTCGGGCCGGTGTCGCCGTCGCCCACCCGCTTGAAGTCCTGGGCCGGCAACAGCGGCAGCGCGGTCTCGCCGTCGGTGACCACGAAGAGCGACACCTCGGGTCCGGCGAGGTACTCCTCGACGACCACCCGGCCGCAGCCGGCGGCATGTTCCAGCGCCGCCGACCGGTCCCCGGTGACCACCACGCCCTTGCCGGCGGCCAGCCCGTCGTCCTTCACCACGTACGGCGGGCCGAACTCGTCGAGCGCCTGTGCGACAAGCGCCGACCCGATCCCGGTGCCGGGGTTGTCGACCGTGCGCGACCGGCCCGTCGGCACTCCGG
>NZ_JARUBN010000007.1 GCF_029626265.1 Micromonospora sp. WMMD1102
GACCAGGTACGGGATGCCGCCGAGCGCGGTACCCAGCACCGGGCGGCCGGCGGCCAGCGCCTCGATCACCACCGTGGGCAGCACGTCGTGCCAGGTCGGCACGGCCAGCACCACGGCGGTGGCCCGGAGCGCGGCGGCCACCCCGGCCCGGTCCAGCGGGCCGAGGAACTCGACGTCGGCCCGTTCGGCGGCCGCCGCCTCGGCGAGTGGCCGCAGCTCGCCGTCCCCGGCGATGCGCAGCGGCCCGAGCGCACCGACCGGGTGCCGGCGCCAGGCGTCGAGCAGCAGCCCGACGCCCTTCTCCGGGGAGAGCCGGCCGAAGAAGAGGAAGCCGTCGCCGAGCGGCGGCGGCGGGCCGGGGTCCGGGATGGCGTTCGGCTTGACCACGATCCGGTCGTCCGGGATGCCGTAGTCGCGCAGGTGCGCGGCGATCCCGGAGGTGAGCGCGATGTAGCGGTCCACCGAGCGCCAGGTCGGCCGGTGTACGGCCAGGGTGGTCGCCATCAGCGCGCTCTGCGCCCGGGAACCCCGGTAGCAGCGGTGCACGATCGCTGGCACCCCGAGCGCCCGGCCCCGGCAGTCCTGGCAGATCCGGCCGTCCCGGAAGTAGAGCCCGGAGGAGCAGACCTGGCGGTAGTTGTGCACCGTCTGCACCACCGGCACCCCGTGCTTGTGCGCGGTCCGGACCACCCAGGGGGAGAGCAGCGGGTACGGGTTGTGCAGGTGCAACACGTCCGGCCGGTGCTCGGTGATCAGCCGGCTCAGCTCCTGCTGCGCCTTCGGCGCGTAGATCGGGGAGATCGGCAACAGCGCCTTGGCGGTCGGGGAGAACTCCGCGATCTCGTCGGAACTCCGCAGGAAGGGACGGACGGTCACCCCGGCGGCCCGGAGCTGGACGATCTCCTGGTCGACGATGGTGTTCTCGCCGGACGGCTGCGCCTCGCGGTACCGGTTGTGCGCGACGATCACCTGCACGCCGGTCGCCCCTCCTCCATGATCGGGTCCTTCCCGTCCCGCGCGTCGGGCGCGTGGCCGGGATTGAACGCTACCGTTTATCCCGTGCCCGAGTTACCTGAGGTGGAGGCGCTCGCCGGCTACCTGCGCGAGCGGGCGGTCGGCCGGCGGGTCGACCGGATCGAGGTGGCGGCGATAAGCGCCCTGAAGACGTACGATCCGGCGCCGTCGGCGGCTGCCGGACGGCAGGTCACGACGGCGGGCCGGCACGGCAAGTTCCTCGACGTGACGCTGGCCGGCGACGGTGTGCCGGACGTGCACCTGGTGGTGCACCTGGCCCGGGCCGGCTGGCTGCACTACCGGGAGTCGTTCAACTCGGGCCTGCCGCTCAAGCCGGGCAAGGGCCCGATCGCGCTGCGGGTACGACTCGACGACGGGTCCGGTTTCGACCTGACCGAGGCCGGTACCCAGAAGAAGCTCGCCGTGTACCTGGTGACCGATCCGGCGCAGGTGCCCGGGGTGGCCCGGCTCGGGCCGGACGCGCTCGCCGCCGAGCTGTCCACCTTCGCCGAACGGCTGCGCGGTCGACGGGGCCAGGTCAAGGGCGTGCTGACCGACCAGGAGGTGCTGGCCGGGATCGGCAACGCGTACTCGGACGAGATCCTGCACACCGCGAAGCTGTCGCCGTTCGCGCTCACCAACCGGCTCACCGACGAGCAGTTGGCGACGCTGCACGCGGCGACCCGGCAGGTGCTCGGGGACGCCGTGGAGCGCTCGCTCGGCCAGCGGGCGGCGGAGTTGAAGGGGGAGAAGCGGGCCGGGCTGCGGGTGCACGCCCGGACGGGGCTGCCCTGTCCGGTCTGTGCCGACACGATTCGTGAGGTGTCGTTCGCCGACTCGAGCTTGCAATACTGTCCGAAGTGTCAGACCGGCGGCAAGCCGCTCGCCGACCGCCGGCTCTCCCGGCTGGTCCGTTGACCGGTCGGCGGCCCCGCTTGATCGATCGGGTTCGCTGGTTGCGTGCTTGTGTTTGTATGTTGAGCGAAACTGCTTGTACGTTGAGTGATCCCGGCCCCTACTCCGGGTCGAAACCGCCCACTGGGCAAGAAACCGGCAACCGCCGGGCTCTACCGCCACCGTGCTCCGTCGGTATAGTGACCCCGGTCTGCGACTCCGCTGCGGGCGGTCCGGCTCTCGTTGCTGGCGAGGCGGGCGGCGTGCTGTCCCTCGGGTCGGCGTCACCGACGATCACGATTCGTCCGGCCGCGCCACGAGACGGCGCTGGCGGACGAACCGGGATCGGGGCCGGCAGGGGAGAGACTGAGACGGTGGGCGACCCGAGCCCCTTACGGCAGAGGGGCGGCACGTGTCACGCGGGAGGACGTGGGTGAGGTGACGACAAGCCTCCAACGCCCGGTAGGCAACGGCCAACCGAGTACTCTGCGTCACGTCGACAGCTTCGAGATCCAGCCACCGACCGCTCCGCAGCCGAACGGGGTCCCCCGCTCGGCGTGGGCGCGGGCGCGTCGGCGGGTCTCCCGCTGGCACCGGCCGTACATCGCGATCCTGCTGCTGCTCGACTTCGGCGCGGCGGTCCTGGCGAGCTGGCTCGCGATCCAGTCGTTCGACCAGGCGGCGGCCGGTTTCACCGACGCGGACAAGGACCCCACCTGGTTCCATACCGTCTCCTACCTGCTGTTGCCGCTCGGCTGGCTGATCGTGCTCTGGGCCAACGGCGCGTACGACCGCCGCTACCTCGGGCTCGGCACCGACGAGTTCAAGCGGGTCACCCGGGCCGGCGTGGCGGTCGCGGCCAGCGTCTCGTTCCTCGCCTTCGCCACCAAGACCGACCTGTCCCGGTGGACCGTCGGCACCGCGCTGCTCGGCACCCTGCTGCTGGTCCTGGTCGCCCGTTCCACCGCCCGGCTGCTGCTGCACACCGTGCGTCGCCGGGCCGGGCAGGCCGCCCAGCGGATCGTGCTGGTCGGCACCCTGCCGGAGGCGCTGGAGGTCTACAAGGCGATCAAGCGGGTGCCCGCCGCCGGGCTGGTGCCGGTGGCGATCCACCTCACCGACGGTTACGCCGCTGCCCGGGGCATCGAGACGCCGATCCCGGTCTACGCCGGCCGCGACATCCTCTCGCTGGTCCGGGAGGTCGGCGGCGACACCATCGCGGTCTGCGGGTCGGCCAGCACCGAGCCGGGCGAGCTGCGCCGGCTGGCCTGGCAACTCGAAGGCTCCGGCGTCGACCTGATCGTGGCGCCGCAGCTCACCGACATCGCCGGCCCCCGGGTGCACATCCGGCCGATCGAGGGCCTGCCGCTGCTGCACGTCGAGGAGCCGACCCTCTCCGGCCCGGCGCTGCTGGCCAAGAACCTGCTGGACCGGTTCGCCGCCGGGCTGGGGCTGCTGCTGCTGGTCCCGCTCTTCGTCGCGGTCGCGGTGGCGATCCGGATCTCCGACCCCGGGCCGGTCTTCTTCCGGCAACCCCGGGTGGGGCACGAGGGCCGGACGTTCCGGGTCTGGAAGTTCCGGACCATGTACGTCGACGCCGAGCAGCGGCTGGCCAGCCTGGTCGACCAGAACGAGACCGACGGCATGCTCTTCAAGATCAAGGAGGATCCCCGGGTCTTCCCGGCCGGGCGGTTCCTCCGGGCCAGCTCACTCGACGAGCTGCCCCAGCTGATCAACGTGCTCCGGGGCGAGATGTCCCTGGTCGGCCCCCGCCCGCTCCCGGCCGACGACGGCGACTTCCTCGGCGACGTCCGGCGCCGGCTGCTGGTCCGGCCCGGCATCACCGGGCTGTGGCAGGTCTCCGGCCGCTCCGACCTCTCCTGGGACGAGGCGGTCCGGCTCGACCTCTACTACGTCGACAACTGGTCGCTGGCGTACGACCTGAGCATCCTGTGGCGGACCGTCGGGGTGGTACTGGCCCGCAAGGGCGCCTACTAGCCGTACGTCCGGGCCGTAGCCGGACCCACGGGTCGGGCGGCGGGGGATTCCGGCCGGATCGTGGCTTGGCGAACCGGCCGACCAACCGTCAGGATCTCTGGGTGGGGATGCCCGACCTGTCCACGGCGGTCGCCGTGGTGGCGATGATCAGTGCGCTGGCGGCTGCGCTGTTCGCCGTCGTGCGGCTGCGCGCCCGGCGGGGCATCGCCACCGCCACCCAGCGGGCCACCTACGACGTGCTGCACACCGCCGGGCTGGCCGCCGAGCCACTGCGGGCCGGGCTCACCCCGGCCGGTGCGGCCAAGGCGGTACGCCATCTGCGTACCCTGGTCGGCTCCGCCGGGCTCGCGCTGGCCGAGCCGGACCGGCTGCTCGCCATCGACGGGCGCGGCGGCCACCACGGCGAGCAGTTGCTGGCCGCCGCCGCCGGCACCATCCGGACCCGCCGGTCGACGGTGCTCGGCGAGTCCGACCTGCGCTGCGACCGGGTCGACTGCCCGGTCCGGGGCGCCGTGATCGCCCCGCTGACCGGCCCGGACGGGCGGGCCGGGGCGGCGCTGGTGGCGATCGCCGACGACCAGCCGGCCCCCGGGCTGGTGCAGGCCGCCCTGGAAACCGCACACTGGGCCGGCGCCCAGCTCGCCCTCGCCGAACTCGACTCGTCCCGGGAGCGGCTGGCCCGGGCCGAGGTGCGCGCCCTGCGCGCCCAGATCAGCCCACACTTCATCTACAACGCGCTGACCGCGATCGGCTCGTTCGTCCGGACCGACCCGGAGCGGGCCCGGGAACTGATCCTGGAGTTCGCCGAGTTCACCCGCTACTCCTTCCGGGCGCACGGCGAGTTCACCACGCTCGCCGAGGAACTGCGCTCGATCGACAGGTACCTGACGATCGAGCGGGCCCGGTTCGGCGACCGGCTCCAGGTGAAACTCCAGATCGCCCCGGAGGTGCTGCCGGTCAGCCTGCCGTTCCTCTGCCTGCAACCGCTCGTCGAGAACGCGGTCCGGCACGGGCTGTCCCGCAAGCCGGGGATGGGGATGCTCAGCATCGAGGCCCGGGACGCCGGGGCAGAGTGCCACATAACGGTCGAGGACGACGGGGTGGGGATGGACCCGGCGGTGCTGGTCGCCGGGATCGCCGACGCCGCCGCCGACCCGGCCGACGACTCCGGCCAGCACGTCGGACTCTCCAACGTGGACGAACGACTCCGGTCGGTCTTCGGGGACCAGTTCGGCCTGGTCGTCGAGACCGACCTCGGATCGGGTACGAAGGTGAGCATGCGGATACCGAAGTTCCACCGTCATGTCCGGGCGAGCGCGTGAGGGCTGAACCGTGACCGGTTTCCTGCGCGTGCTGGCCGTCGACGACGAGCCACCGGCGCTCGACGAGCTGGCGTACCACCTGCGGGCCGATCCACGGGTCTCCCGGCTGCACACCGCCGGAGACGCCACCGAGGCGCTGCGGGTGCTCCGGGACGCCGACGTCGACGTGGTCTTCCTGGACATCCGGATGCCGGGGCTGGACGGCATGGAGCTGGCCCGGGTACTCCGCCGGTTCGCCCGGCCACCCGCGATCGTCTTCGTCACCGCGTACGACGACGGCGCCGTCGACGCCTTCGACCTCGGCGCCACCGACTACGTCCGCAAACCGGTCCGGGCCGAACGACTCGCCGAGTCGCTGCGCCGGGTCGTCGGCTCCCGGGTGGTACCCGCCCATCCGGCGGCCCTGGCCCGGGCCGAACCCGACCCGACGATCCCGGTCGAGCTGGCCGGCACCACCCGGATGCTGCCCCGCTCGGCCGTACGCTGGGTCGAGGCGCAGGGCGACTACGCCCGGCTGCACACCTCGGACGGGTCACACCTGGTCCGGGTGCCGCTGGCCACCCTCGCCGAACGCTGGGCCGACGCGGGATTCGTCCGGATCCACCGGTCGTACCTGGTGCAGCTCCGACTGATCGCCGAACTCCGGCTCGCCAACTCCGGGTACGTGGTGGTGATCGACGACTCCGAACTGCCGGTCAGTCGCCGGCACACCCGGGAACTGAAGGACAAGCTGGTCCGCGCCGCCAAGCAGGACTGGAACCGCTGACGAGGTCGGCGGCGTCGGGCGTACCGCCGGTCAGAGGTGCTGCCGGTCAGGGGTGCTGCCGGGGGTCGAGTTCGGCGGCTCGTGCGGTGAGGTGGCGCCGCTCGGGCAGGCTGGCGGTGCGCCGGGCCGCCGCCCGGTAGCCGGCCGCCGCCCCGGCCCGGTCCCCGGAGAGTTCGGTCAGGTGGGCGCGGGTGGCGAGCAGCCGGTGGTGGGTCGCCATCCGCTTGTCCGCGGCGACGGTCTCCAACAGCTCCAGCCCGGCCGCCGGCCCGCGCACCATGGCGACCGCGACCGCCCGGTTCAGCGTCACCATCGGGTTCGCCGCGGTGAGCTGTTCGAGCAGCTCGTAGAGGGCGAGGATCTGCGGCCAGTCGGTCCTGTCGACGTGCTCGGCCTCGTCGTGCACCGCCGCGATCGCCGCCTGCACCTGGTAGGGCCCGACCGGCCCCCGGGGCAGCGTCTCGGTGATCAGCGCGACGCCCTCGGCGATCCGCTCCCGGTCCCAACTTCCCCGGTCCTGCTCGGCCAGCGGCACCAGGCTGCCGTCCGGCCGGGTCCTGGCCGGCCGCCGGGCGTCGGTGAGCAGCATCAGCGCGAGCAGCCCGGCCACCTCGGGATCCTCCGGCAGCAGCCGGTGCAGCCAGCGGGTGAGCCGGATCGCCTCGTCGGAGAGCCGCGGCGCGGTCAGCTCCGGCCCGGTCGTCGCGGTGTAGCCCTCGTTGAAGACCAGGTAGAGCACGTGCAGCACCGCGCCCAGCCGCTCGGCCCGGTCCGGCCCGTCCGGCGGCTCGAACGGCAGGCCGCTGCTCCGGATCATCTGCTTGGCCCGGCTGATCCGCTGCGCCATCGTCGCCTCCGGCACCAGGAAGGCGGCGGCGATCTGCCCGGTGGTCAGGCCGCCGACCGCGCGCAGCGTCAACGCGATCCGGCTGGCCTGCGACAGCGCCGGATGACAGCAGAGGAAGAGCAGGGTCAGCGAGTCGTCCCGCTCGGTGCCCGGGTCGGCGTCCGCCGGCCGGCCCAGCAACTCGGCCTGCGGGGTCGCCGCGAACACCGCGTCCTCCCGCCGCCGCCGGGACGCCTCGCTGCGGAACTCGTCCAGCAACCGGTGCACGGCGACCGTCACCAGCCAGCCCCGGGGATTGTCCGGAATCCCCTCGGCCGGCCAGCGCAGGGCGGCCCGGAGCAGCGCCTCCTGGGTGGCGTCCTCGGCCGCGTCGAACCGGCCGTACCGGCGGACGAGCGCGCCGAGGACCTGCGGCGCCAACTCGCGCAGCAGCTCCTCCACGGCCCGGTCGACGCTCACCCGTGATCGACGTTCCCGTGCACGGTCAGGCCAGGTCTGCGGCGGACTCGTGCAGGATCGGCCAGACCTCGACCGGTTCCTGGTCCGCCCAGGGCATGTCGGCGGCGATCTCGTACGCCCGCGCCTCGCTGTCGCAGTCGAGCAGGTAGAAGCTGGCGATGTACTCCTTGGTCTCCAGGTACGGCCCGTCGGTGACGGCCGGGGCGCCACCCTCGCGCCGGACCAGCCGGGCCGCGGCGGCGTCGGCCAGCCCGTACCCGCCGAGCAGTTCACCGGTCTCGTGGTAGCGCCTGTTGAACGCGTCCTGCTTGGCGATCTCCTCCGGCCACGACTCCGCCGGGATCGAGTCCCACTTCTCCTGGTTGCCGTAGATCAGCAGCAGGTACTTCATCTCGGATCCTCCGCCTCGCTCGTCCTGCCGTACCCGGTCGGCACGCCGTCACCCTACGGACGGAGCCGGCGCCGCGTCCTCGACATCGCCGGCCAGCCACGATCGGCGGTGCGGTTGCCGGACGGTGCGACAATGCACTACTTCGCAGGGTGCGTGCCGCCGGACCTGCCGGCAGCCCGGCCGGGCGATATCGACATCAGCGCTCCGGCCGCGCCACGTGGCGCGGCCGGCGTACCACACGGGGGATCTGACCGATGCTCGACGCCGAGACGACCCAGGTACTCGAACCTGTGCCGCCACCGTCACCGCCACCAGCGCCGAAGCGGAGTCGCGCCCGCGGCTACTGGCTGCTGGCCATCGGGATGCTGATCGTGCTGCTGGCCGGTGCCACGCTCTACGCGATCGCGCCGCTGCGCACCCCGCTGCCCACGGCGGCCGTCACGCGTACCCTGCCGGAGGCGACGAGGATTCCCGGCAAGGCGCCGGTGGTGCCGTGGCCAAGGACCGGGCAGGCCGCGCTCTCGGTCGAGGGGGTCGGCTCGTTCGGCACCTCCGGCGGGAACGAGCCGGTGCCGATCGCCAGCGTGACCAAGGTGATGACCGCGTACGTCATCCTCACCGAGCACCCGCTCGACCGGGGCGAGCACGGGCCGAAGCTGACGGTCAGCGCGGCACAGGCCGCCGCGTACCCGGCGGAGCTGGCCCGGGGCGAGTCCCTGGTGCCGGTCGTCGCGGGCGCGGTCTTCACCGAACGCCAGGCGCTCCAGGCGGTGCTGCTGCCGTCGGCGAACAACATGGCCCGGATCCTCGCCGCCTGGGACGCCGGCAGCGTCGAGGCGTTCGTCGAGAAGATGAACGACACCGCCGACGCGCTCGGGATGAAGGACACCCGCTACACCGACCCGTCCGGGCTCGACCCGGGCACCGTGAGCACCGCCGTCGACCAGGTGATCCTGGCCCGCAAGGCGATGGAACTGCCGGCGTTCGCGGAGATCGTCGCGCAGAAGAAGGCCACCCTGCCGGTCGCCGGCGAGGTGAAGAACTACAACTCGCTGGTCGGCCGGGACGGCGTGGTGGGGATCAAGACCGGCTCCACCGACGAGGCCGGCGGCTGTCTCGTCTTCGCCGCCGTCACCAGGGTCGGCGGTCGGAAGATCACCATCGTCGGTGCCGTGCTCGGCCAGCCCGGCGCGAACACCCCGGTGCAGCTCGACCGGGTCTTCAAGGCGACCCGCCCGCTGGTCCGGACCGCCGCCGCCGCGCTCACCGTGCATCCGGTCGTCAAGGTCGGCGACCAGGTCGCCACCGTGCAGGGCCCGCTCGGCACCGGCACCACGATCCACGCCGGGAAGGAGCTGTCCGTGGTCGGCTGGCCCGGCATGCGGGTACGGCTGGACGTCGACATCCCGGCCGTACCGGACCGGCTTGCGGCGGAGACCGAACACGGCTCGATCACCGCGGTCGCCGGCCACGGTGCGCCGGTCACCGGCACACTCCGCTCCGGGGTACGCCTCGAACCGCCGAGCGACTGGGACCGGATCCGGCAGCACCGCTGAGCGGGGCTCGGGGCCCGGTCGGACGTTCGTGCCGTCCCGACCGGGCCCCGCAGCGGTAGCGGGTTCAGGACGTCGGCTGGGTAAACCGGATGCTGTTGCCGAACGGGTCGCGCAGGCCGCAGTCGATACCGTACGGCCGCTCGGTCGGCTCCTCGGTGAACTCGACACCCTTGCCGAGCAGCGTCTCGTACGTCTTCCGGCAGTCGTCCGTACTGAAGATCAACCAGCCACCGGTCGCGCCCTTCGTCAGCAGCTCGCGTACCTGCTGCGCCGTCTCCTCGGACAGGGCCGGCGGCCCCGGCGTCGTCAGCAGGATCTGCCGCTCCGGGTCGCCGGGGACGTTGACGGTCAACCAGCGCATGAAACCGAGATCGGTGTCGGTATTGACCTCCAGGCCGAGCTTGCCGACGTAGAAGTCAAGGGCCTCGTCCTGGTCGAGGACGAAAATCTGCGAGTGCGTGATGGCGTTGAACATGCCCATCACGCTACGGATCGGCCGGGCCGAGAACTTATCCGAAACTGCTCAGTCTGCTGTGCCGTATCCGCAGCTCAGCGCAGATCGACGGTGGGTCTCGTCCAGGCCATCGTGAAACAGTTCGGCACGTTCGGGGGCGCTGCCGGGCGCTCCTTCCGGTACTCCCTCGGGGAGCTGCCGACGATCTCCCGGAAGGTACGGCTGAAGGTGCCGAGGCTGCCGAAACCGACACCGAAGCAGATGTCGGTGACACTGCGGTCGGTCTCCCGGAGCAGGAACATCGCCCGCTCGACCCGACGCCGCTGGAGGTAGCGGTGCGGCGTCTCGCCGAACGTCGCCCGGAAGGTACGCGTGAAGTGCGCCTCCGAGACGTGCGCGATCCGGGCCAGCGCCGGTACGTCCAGCGGCTGCGCGTACGCCCGGTCCATCGCGTCCCGGGCCCGAAGCATCCGGCGGTTGTTCTCCTCAGCGGCCCGACTCACACTTCCATCACACCACGGCGTCCCGCCGCGTCAGACGCCCCAGATCAGCCCGGTGCCGAGCACCGCCACCACCGGGCGCCGGCTGAGCCGCTGCTGTAGGTAGAGCTGCGCCAGCCGAACATCAGTTCAGGGTCCGCTGGGTCACTACCGCCAGCGGGCCGAGTACGGGTAGGGCTGTCCCTACAGCGGTGCTCCAGCGTTCCTGATGCTGCCGGTCAGCGGGAAGGTGACCCCGGTGAGCTGCTCGGAGGCCGTCCACAGGCGCCGTGCGAGGGCGTCGTCGCGGGCAGCTGCGGAGCGGCCAACCAGCCTGGCCCCACCGCGCGTCTGCAGGAAGCCGGTCGGGCCGGCGTAGCTGTTGCCCGGGATGTCCGCCACCGCCGCGTAGAGGGTGGGCAGCGCCCCGTCCTCCTCGCTCTGCGAAAGCAGGTTGACGACTCTCCGCTGGAGCGCCTCGATCCAGGGGCGTTCGCCGGCCGGGCGCAGCAGGTTCGTGGCCGCCATTCCGGGATGCGCGCGGATCACACCGGTCCAAAGCACCGGTCCAAACATCAGTTCACACCAGGCAGAAGGCGAAGGACGTGTCTCGACGTCTCGCTTACAAGCTCCGCGCATCGCGTCCGCACACGCCGGGAACGGCTGCACGCTCCGAACTTCGTCCATGCCAGCGCTCGTCAACACGCCACCGTCCGACCCGACTGCTGTCAGTCGGGCCTTCCGGGCTGCGGTATCGTCTGGCGCCGGCTATTCGAGTAATCCTGGCGCCAACGTCTGTTTGTGGTTCCCGAGGTAGCGGTAATCGGACGTACTGGAGGTTGATCGCGTGGCTTCGAAGGTCGACGATCGGATTCAGAAAGCACTGCGTCGCGGTGCCTCTTCGTTGAATCTTGCTGAGCTTGAATTGGCGTTCCTGCCCGAGACGCTGGGCAACCTCACCAACCTCACCGAGCTCCACCTGTACGACAACGAGCTCACCGCGCTGCCCGACACACTGGGCAACCTCACCAACCTCACCAACCTCTACCTGGCCCACAACCAGCTCACCGCGCTGCCCGACACACTGGGCAACCTCACCAACCTCACCAAGCTCCACCTGACCAGCAACCAGCTCACCGCGCTGCCCGACACACTGGGCAACCTCACCAACCTCACCAAGCTCCACCTGACCAGCAACCAGCTCACCGCGCTGCCCGACACACTGGGCAACCTCACCAACCTCACCGGGCTCTACCTGCACGGCAACCAGCTCACCGCGCTGCCCGGCGCCCTAGGCAACCTCACCGACCTCAGCGATCAGCTCCCCTGGTTCTGAACCGCCGCAAAGCGAGACCACCCTTTGGCCATCCCGTCTGCCATCGACCCGCCCAAACGTGGAAGCGGGCCGCCGCCCGGCTTGCCACGTCAAGCGGACCTTGACTTCCTGGTGAACGGCGACGAGTCGGGGACGGGGGTGACGGCGCGCTCCATGTAAGGGCAGGCCATCGGCCTGCCCACGACTCCTGCCCAAGGGTCGCAGAGGCTCTGAGGTCAAGTGCGGCCCGCAGGGCCGTCGCTTGCGATACGTAGCGCCCTTGAGCTTGGAGGAGCAGCCCGGCACAATCGCGCCGGCCACCCCGGCCCCGACGGCCGAAACCCGCTGCGCGGACCCGGCGTGCCCTTTTCTGCGCCGCGTCGCTCGGGCACGGCGTGGCCGGCCGCCAGCGACGAACCTCCACCACTCTCAGACCGATCCAGGGCTTTCGCAAGGTCGAGATATGCCCGTTTTAGACAAGTCCAAGGAGTCGTAGGGATCGGTACGGGTCTCGGCCGTTTCGGCGGAGGGCTGGCGCGATCGAGGTGACGCCGTCCAGGCGGAGAAGGCTGATTGCGGTGTTGCGGAGGGTGGCTAGGGCGCGGGATGCGTTGCCCGTCCGCAGCCGGCTGGCGTCCTCGCGGTAGGTGGTGTCGCGAACATGGTGAAGTACCTCGATGGCCCAGTGTCCGCGTAGCCAGTCGGCCACGTCGGCAGGGCTGGCCTGAGCTGCGGTAAGGCTGGTGATTGCGTACACGGTGACGGTGGACCAGTGGCCGGTGGCCGCGTTGTACCGGCGGCGTCGGATCCGCAGCGCCTGAACCGCGTACGGCAAGTCCAGCGTGAGCGGTCCGAGGCAAGGGCGGCAAGCCGAAGAAGAGCGACACCTCGAAAAAGGGCGACGGGCCGAAGAAGGCGGGCAGGGGCAAGCGGCGCGGCGACGACCCGGACGACGGGATGGCCGGCGCGGTGGCCCGGCGGCGCTAATGGCCCGTGGATGGCCCAAAGCATGATCGCGGCTCGGAGCATATCAGAGGCCCTGGCTGGGACTGATGTCCTGACCAGGGCCTTTCGGTTGGAGCGGGTGACGGGAATCGAACCCGCACTGTCAGCTTGGGAAGTGTCGAAGGTAGGCCGCCTGACCAACTGGCGCCCTGGTCACGGCGATCATCTAGCGGCCCCGGACGGCCTCCGCTGTCCTGGCCCAATGGCACGTTAATGGCACGCCGTCGACATGAGCGCTTGGTCGACCTCACGCGCGAGGCGTGGAAGTCGATAGCCATCGGTGCTGGCGTCGCTTTGCGGATACCAGTTGATCTTATCCATGGGGTTTCCTCGGCTGCCGTTACAGCGCAGCCTCCTCAGCTCGGTTCACCTGTATCAATAGTCATGCGGGCCATCAAAGGCGAGTATCGGCCCGACCTATCCACCCAACAGCAGGGCTATTGCGTGTTTGGTCGAGTGGCCGTTGAACTGGGGATTCCCGGGGTGGGCGGACCCTTGCGGGGTTGAGGAAGGCGGGTGAGGCCTGTAGGTGATCATGGAGTTCTCGACGCTCCCGGACACCTTGAGGACCTCACCCGCGATGTCAGCATGCCCGATTCAGGTACTGTCCGCAGTTCGCACCCCCACCGACTCGCCACCGCGCCTTGTCACCGAGGGTGAAGAAGCTGGGCTCCAGCACTCGTTGGCCACCATCGCGGACCCCCGGTCCCCGCGTGGGGCGCGTTACCCGCTCGTCGGGCTACTGACCGTCGCGGTGTGCGCCGTGACCGCCGGCGCATCATCGTTCGCGGCCATCGCGGACTGGCTGCACGACCTCGATGACCTCGCCAGGGCCCGGCTCGGGTTCATCCGCGCCGTCCCGGCCGCGACCACGATCTGGCGGCTGCTGACCAGGTTGGACGCTGACCTGCTGGCCACCGTGCTCGCCGACTGGCTGCGTACCCGCGTCCCGCCTCCGGTCACGCCCCGACCTCGGCGGTACCGGATCGTCATCGCCATCGACGGCAAGACCATGCGCGGCGCCCGCCGCGCCGATGGCAGCCGGGTCCACCTGCTGTCCGCGCTGGACACCAGCACCGGCATCGTGCTCGCTCAGGTCACCGTGGCCGCGAAAAGCAACGAAATCCCCGCGTTCACCCCACTGCTGGACGCGGTCGAACAGGTTCTGGGTAGCCTGGACGGCCTCATCTTCGTGGCCGACGCCCTCCATACACAGACCAGCCACGCGACCGAGGTCGCCGCTCGCGGCGCCGACCTGCTCATCCCGGTCAAAGGTAACCAGCCGACCGTGTTTGCCCAGCTCAAGGCCTTGCCCTGGGCCCAGGTCCCGGTGGGTGACCGACGCCGCGAAACCGGTCACGGCCGGCGGGAGACCCGCACGGTCAAGGCGCTCACCGTAGCCACCCCCGGCGGTCTGCTGTTCCCTCACGCCGAGCAGGCCGTCCGGATCACCCGCACCCGCACCCTCAAGGGCAAGACCACCAGGGAAACCGCCTACTACACCATCTCCCTCCCCGCCGAGCACGCCCAACCCGCGGACCTGCAGTCCTGGGCCCGAAACGAGTGGCTGATCGAGAATCAGGTCCATCATGTCCGCGACGTCACGTTCCGTGAAGACCTCCACCAAGCCAGAACCGGCACCGGCCCCGCAATCATGGCGACGCTACGTAACACCGCGGCCAGTTACCACCGCACCAACGGCGATACCAACATCGCCCGCGCCACCAGACGCGCCGACCGTCGCCCGCACGACCTCATCACTGCAATGACCAGCAGCTACCCCAGAACGCAATGACCCTGACCCAACAGCCAGTAGCGGCCAGAACACTGAGATATCTACCCTAAGCCTCTCGCGAGATTCACGGTGGTGACGATGGCTCGGCGTGCCGTCTGGGTGGCAGTGCTCAACATCAGCTGGCGAACCGCGGAGAAGATTGCGGCCAAACATCAACTGACCTGCGACGAGGTACGGGACGCCGTGGTCTGCGTTGCCGGGTTGACGTACAGCTGGGACATCGATGAACATCGTGGGGAGCGAGCGATCATCCAGGTCGAGCTTCGAGGAAGACGCGCCCTGGTTGTCCTATATCCATCCGATGACCCGATTGGGGACGTTTGGAACCTAGGCAGCGCTTACTTTGTTGATAGCTAGCCAGCCACACCAGGAGAAGGGATGATGACCCCATGGCCAGCAACGACGAGTTCTATGAGGCTGACGAGCCGGTAGACAAGATCATAGAGGCGTTCAACCGGGGCGAGAAGGGCGTCACAGGGCGGCCGACCTGGTCAAACACCTCGTACCTGAAGCTACCGGGACGGGTGGAGCAGATCATCAGCAACCTGACCAACAAGTCGACGCGAGAGTTACCCGCCCACTGATGGCTTCACCCGTCGAAGCGCAGCTCATCCTCTGCGACGCTGCGCAGGCTGAGTCTGGCAAAGTCCACATGCTGGGGGCAGGTTGGTCCGTTACGTCCTCCCCCACCGCGCCCCATGCCGTTGCAGTCCTGATCAAGATCCCATGGGATCGGGCAAACCAGCGCCTCCCCCTCAAGCTACAGCTACTGGACTCGGATGGGCGGCCAGTCAAGGTCCCTACAGCAGACGGTGAAGCCTCCATTGCAACCGAGGCCGGCGTCGAGGTCGGGCGACCACCCGGGTTGGCCCCTGGCACAATGCTTGATGCTTCTTTCGCTTTCAACGTCCCATCCCTTCCCCTCGCGCCGGGTCGCTACGAGTGGCGCATGACGTTTGCAGAACAAGAGTATGTAGCAGCATTCACGGTCGGTCGTCGCTAGCACGGACGACGACAGGGCCGACGCCCAGGTGTACCGGTGCTCATGGCGCACGACGTGAGTATGGATCCTGAATATCGAAGGCCCTGGCTGGGACTGATGTCCTGACCAGGGCCTTCGTTGTTGGAGCGGGTGACGGGAATCGAACCCGCACTGTCAGCTTGGGAACTCGCTGAGGCGCCGATCCGAGCCAAGGTCAACGGGCCGCACTCCTGGTCACGGTGCCCGCAGGTGACCGTCGTTCCCCGTGGCTTCCCGGCGCTACGGGCACGTAGGGGGCACGGGCGACGGCCCGGTACGCCTGGACGCCCACGACGGGCAGTGACCCGGGGCGCTCGGTGGCAAGCCAGTCCGGGGTGTGGACTGGCGCGGCAGCCGGAAGCCCCAACCTCGACGGCGGCCAGCCCTGCCGGCTTCCGTACCGCCGCGAGGCTGTGGGATTGTCGAGGTATGCAGATCATCCAGAAGGGTCATGCCGCGTAGGCGCCCGAGGCAGGTGCGAGCTTCCAAGCTTCGTGCCCGACAGCTGGACGGCCTTACGTTTCGCGTAGCCGGCCTCTCATACCGAGGGCTCCAAGCCATCGCATACCTGGAACGCTCCCGTTTCACGGAAGGTGCCGTCGCGCGGGCGCTTCGGGCGTGGGCGGACTTCGTCCAGGACCCGTGGCACCGGCTGTGGGACCCCCAGTACGGCTGTGGCATCTTGGAGTGTTGCCCGGACCTGCGAGAGGTTCGTCAGATCCTTGAAGCTGCGGCTTCCGTACTGCCATCACGGGACGCCCGTCGATTCAGGGCAGACGTCGCCAAGATTGACGAGTTGTGGTGACCGTCTGGCAGCCAGTCGGGGGCGCGGGGGCGGTTCCCGCCAGGGTTCGGGGGCTTCCCGCCCCGGCCGCGAAGCGGTCCGGGGCGGTGCTCCGCCGGGCGGCCTGCCGCCCCGGCGCGGCGCCGCGCAGCGGCGCTCTTGATCAGGTACAGCCGGATTCGGCAGCACAA
>NZ_JARUBN010000008.1 GCF_029626265.1 Micromonospora sp. WMMD1102
GGCACCCCGTGCTTGTGCGCGGTCCGGACCACCCAGGGGGAGAGCAGCGGGTACGGGTTGTGCAGGTGCAACACGTCCGGCCGGTGCTCGGTGATCAGCCGGCTCAGCTCCTGCTGCGCCTTCGGCGCGTAGATCGGGGAGATCGGCAACAGCGCCTTGGCGGTCGGGGAGAACTCCGCGATCTCGTCGGAACTCCGCAGGAAGGGACGGACGGTCACCCCGGCGGCCCGGAGCTGGACGATCTCCTGGTCGACGATGGTGTTCTCGCCGGACGGCTGCGCCTCGCGGTACCGGTTGTGCGCGACGATCACCTGCACGCCGGTCGCCCCTCCTCCATGATCGGGTCCTTCCCGTCCCGCGCGTCGGGCGCGTGGCCGGGATTGAACGCTACCGTTTATCCCGTGCCCGAGTTACCTGAGGTGGAGGCGCTCGCCGGCTACCTGCGCGAGCGGGCGGTCGGCCGGCGGGTCGACCGGATCGAGGTGGCGGCGATAAGCGCCCTGAAGACGTACGATCCGGCGCCGTCGGCGGCTGCCGGACGGCAGGTCACGACGGCGGGCCGGCACGGCAAGTTCCTCGACGTGACGCTGGCCGGCGACGGTGTGCCGGACGTGCACCTGGTGGTGCACCTGGCCCGGGCCGGCTGGCTGCACTACCGGGAGTCGTTCAACTCGGGCCTGCCGCTCAAGCCGGGCAAGGGCCCGATCGCGCTGCGGGTACGACTCGACGACGGGTCCGGTTTCGACCTGACCGAGGCCGGTACCCAGAAGAAGCTCGCCGTGTACCTGGTGACCGATCCGGCGCAGGTGCCCGGGGTGGCCCGGCTCGGGCCGGACGCGCTCGCCGCCGAGCTGTCCACCTTCGCCGAACGGCTGCGCGGTCGACGGGGCCAGGTCAAGGGCGTGCTGACCGACCAGGAGGTGCTGGCCGGGATCGGCAACGCGTACTCGGACGAGATCCTGCACACCGCGAAGCTGTCGCCGTTCGCGCTCACCAACCGGCTCACCGACGAGCAGTTGGCGACGCTGCACGCGGCGACCCGGCAGGTGCTCGGGGACGCCGTGGAGCGCTCGCTCGGCCAGCGGGCGGCGGAGTTGAAGGGGGAGAAGCGGGCCGGGCTGCGGGTGCACGCCCGGACGGGGCTGCCCTGTCCGGTCTGTGCCGACACGATTCGTGAGGTGTCGTTCGCCGACTCGAGCTTGCAATACTGTCCGAAGTGTCAGACCGGCGGCAAGCCGCTCGCCGACCGCCGGCTCTCCCGGCTGGTCCGTTGACCGGTCGGCGGCCCCGCTTGATCGATCGGGTTCGCTGGTTGCGTGCTTGTGTTTGTATGTTGAGCGAAACTGCTTGTACGTTGAGTGATCCCGGCCCCTACTCCGGGTCGAAACCGCCCACTGGGCAAGAAACCGGCAACCGCCGGGCTCTACCGCCACCGTGCTCCGTCGGTATAGTGACCCCGGTCTGCGACTCCGCTGCGGGCGGTCCGGCTCTCGTTGCTGGCGAGGCGGGCGGCGTGCTGTCCCTCGGGTCGGCGTCACCGACGATCACGATTCGTCCGGCCGCGCCACGAGACGGCGCTGGCGGACGAACCGGGATCGGGGCCGGCAGGGGAGAGACTGAGACGGTGGGCGACCCGAGCCCCTTACGGCAGAGGGGCGGCACGTGTCACGCGGGAGGACGTGGGTGAGGTGACGACAAGCCTCCAACGCCCGGTAGGCAACGGCCAACCGAGTACTCTGCGTCACGTCGACAGCTTCGAGATCCAGCCACCGACCGCTCCGCAGCCGAACGGGGTCCCCCGCTCGGCGTGGGCGCGGGCGCGTCGGCGGGTCTCCCGCTGGCACCGGCCGTACATCGCGATCCTGCTGCTGCTCGACTTCGGCGCGGCGGTCCTGGCGAGCTGGCTCGCGATCCAGTCGTTCGACCAGGCGGCGGCCGGTTTCACCGACGCGGACAAGGACCCCACCTGGTTCCATACCGTCTCCTACCTGCTGTTGCCGCTCGGCTGGCTGATCGTGCTCTGGGCCAACGGCGCGTACGACCGCCGCTACCTCGGGCTCGGCACCGACGAGTTCAAGCGGGTCACCCGGGCCGGCGTGGCGGTCGCGGCCAGCGTCTCGTTCCTCGCCTTCGCCACCAAGACCGACCTGTCCCGGTGGACCGTCGGCACCGCGCTGCTCGGCACCCTGCTGCTGGTCCTGGTCGCCCGTTCCACCGCCCGGCTGCTGCTGCACACCGTGCGTCGCCGGGCCGGGCAGGCCGCCCAGCGGATCGTGCTGGTCGGCACCCTGCCGGAGGCGCTGGAGGTCTACAAGGCGATCAAGCGGGTGCCCGCCGCCGGGCTGGTGCCGGTGGCGATCCACCTCACCGACGGTTACGCCGCTGCCCGGGGCATCGAGACGCCGATCCCGGTCTACGCCGGCCGCGACATCCTCTCGCTGGTCCGGGAGGTCGGCGGCGACACCATCGCGGTCTGCGGGTCGGCCAGCACCGAGCCGGGCGAGCTGCGCCGGCTGGCCTGGCAACTCGAAGGCTCCGGCGTCGACCTGATCGTGGCGCCGCAGCTCACCGACATCGCCGGCCCCCGGGTGCACATCCGGCCGATCGAGGGCCTGCCGCTGCTGCACGTCGAGGAGCCGACCCTCTCCGGCCCGGCGCTGCTGGCCAAGAACCTGCTGGACCGGTTCGCCGCCGGGCTGGGGCTGCTGCTGCTGGTCCCGCTCTTCGTCGCGGTCGCGGTGGCGATCCGGATCTCCGACCCCGGGCCGGTCTTCTTCCGGCAACCCCGGGTGGGGCACGAGGGCCGGACGTTCCGGGTCTGGAAGTTCCGGACCATGTACGTCGACGCCGAGCAGCGGCTGGCCAGCCTGGTCGACCAGAACGAGACCGACGGCATGCTCTTCAAGATCAAGGAGGATCCCCGGGTCTTCCCGGCCGGGCGGTTCCTCCGGGCCAGCTCACTCGACGAGCTGCCCCAGCTGATCAACGTGCTCCGGGGCGAGATGTCCCTGGTCGGCCCCCGCCCGCTCCCGGCCGACGACGGCGACTTCCTCGGCGACGTCCGGCGCCGGCTGCTGGTCCGGCCCGGCATCACCGGGCTGTGGCAGGTCTCCGGCCGCTCCGACCTCTCCTGGGACGAGGCGGTCCGGCTCGACCTCTACTACGTCGACAACTGGTCGCTGGCGTACGACCTGAGCATCCTGTGGCGGACCGTCGGGGTGGTACTGGCCCGCAAGGGCGCCTACTAGCCGTACGTCCGGGCCGTAGCCGGACCCACGGGTCGGGCGGCGGGGGATTCCGGCCGGATCGTGGCTTGGCGAACCGGCCGACCAACCGTCAGGATCTCTGGGTGGGGATGCCCGACCTGTCCACGGCGGTCGCCGTGGTGGCGATGATCAGTGCGCTGGCGGCTGCGCTGTTCGCCGTCGTGCGGCTGCGCGCCCGGCGGGGCATCGCCACCGCCACCCAGCGGGCCACCTACGACGTGCTGCACACCGCCGGGCTGGCCGCCGAGCCACTGCGGGCCGGGCTCACCCCGGCCGGTGCGGCCAAGGCGGTACGCCATCTGCGTACCCTGGTCGGCTCCGCCGGGCTCGCGCTGGCCGAGCCGGACCGGCTGCTCGCCATCGACGGGCGCGGCGGCCACCACGGCGAGCAGTTGCTGGCCGCCGCCGCCGGCACCATCCGGACCCGCCGGTCGACGGTGCTCGGCGAGTCCGACCTGCGCTGCGACCGGGTCGACTGCCCGGTCCGGGGCGCCGTGATCGCCCCGCTGACCGGCCCGGACGGGCGGGCCGGGGCGGCGCTGGTGGCGATCGCCGACGACCAGCCGGCCCCCGGGCTGGTGCAGGCCGCCCTGGAAACCGCACACTGGGCCGGCGCCCAGCTCGCCCTCGCCGAACTCGACTCGTCCCGGGAGCGGCTGGCCCGGGCCGAGGTGCGCGCCCTGCGCGCCCAGATCAGCCCACACTTCATCTACAACGCGCTGACCGCGATCGGCTCGTTCGTCCGGACCGACCCGGAGCGGGCCCGGGAACTGATCCTGGAGTTCGCCGAGTTCACCCGCTACTCCTTCCGGGCGCACGGCGAGTTCACCACGCTCGCCGAGGAACTGCGCTCGATCGACAGGTACCTGACGATCGAGCGGGCCCGGTTCGGCGACCGGCTCCAGGTGAAACTCCAGATCGCCCCGGAGGTGCTGCCGGTCAGCCTGCCGTTCCTCTGCCTGCAACCGCTCGTCGAGAACGCGGTCCGGCACGGGCTGTCCCGCAAGCCGGGGATGGGGATGCTCAGCATCGAGGCCCGGGACGCCGGGGCAGAGTGCCACATAACGGTCGAGGACGACGGGGTGGGGATGGACCCGGCGGTGCTGGTCGCCGGGATCGCCGACGCCGCCGCCGACCCGGCCGACGACTCCGGCCAGCACGTCGGACTCTCCAACGTGGACGAACGACTCCGGTCGGTCTTCGGGGACCAGTTCGGCCTGGTCGTCGAGACCGACCTCGGATCGGGTACGAAGGTGAGCATGCGGATACCGAAGTTCCACCGTCATGTCCGGGCGAGCGCGTGAGGGCTGAACCGTGACCGGTTTCCTGCGCGTGCTGGCCGTCGACGACGAGCCACCGGCGCTCGACGAGCTGGCGTACCACCTGCGGGCCGATCCACGGGTCTCCCGGCTGCACACCGCCGGAGACGCCACCGAGGCGCTGCGGGTGCTCCGGGACGCCGACGTCGACGTGGTCTTCCTGGACATCCGGATGCCGGGGCTGGACGGCATGGAGCTGGCCCGGGTACTCCGCCGGTTCGCCCGGCCACCCGCGATCGTCTTCGTCACCGCGTACGACGACGGCGCCGTCGACGCCTTCGACCTCGGCGCCACCGACTACGTCCGCAAACCGGTCCGGGCCGAACGACTCGCCGAGTCGCTGCGCCGGGTCGTCGGCTCCCGGGTGGTACCCGCCCATCCGGCGGCCCTGGCCCGGGCCGAACCCGACCCGACGATCCCGGTCGAGCTGGCCGGCACCACCCGGATGCTGCCCCGCTCGGCCGTACGCTGGGTCGAGGCGCAGGGCGACTACGCCCGGCTGCACACCTCGGACGGGTCACACCTGGTCCGGGTGCCGCTGGCCACCCTCGCCGAACGCTGGGCCGACGCGGGATTCGTCCGGATCCACCGGTCGTACCTGGTGCAGCTCCGACTGATCGCCGAACTCCGGCTCGCCAACTCCGGGTACGTGGTGGTGATCGACGACTCCGAACTGCCGGTCAGTCGCCGGCACACCCGGGAACTGAAGGACAAGCTGGTCCGCGCCGCCAAGCAGGACTGGAACCGCTGACGAGGTCGGCGGCGTCGGGCGTACCGCCGGTCAGAGGTGCTGCCGGTCAGGGGTGCTGCCGGGGGTCGAGTTCGGCGGCTCGTGCGGTGAGGTGGCGCCGCTCGGGCAGGCTGGCGGTGCGCCGGGCCGCCGCCCGGTAGCCGGCCGCCGCCCCGGCCCGGTCCCCGGAGAGTTCGGTCAGGTGGGCGCGGGTGGCGAGCAGCCGGTGGTGGGTCGCCATCCGCTTGTCCGCGGCGACGGTCTCCAACAGCTCCAGCCCGGCCGCCGGCCCGCGCACCATGGCGACCGCGACCGCCCGGTTCAGCGTCACCATCGGGTTCGCCGCGGTGAGCTGTTCGAGCAGCTCGTAGAGGGCGAGGATCTGCGGCCAGTCGGTCCTGTCGACGTGCTCGGCCTCGTCGTGCACCGCCGCGATCGCCGCCTGCACCTGGTAGGGCCCGACCGGCCCCCGGGGCAGCGTCTCGGTGATCAGCGCGACGCCCTCGGCGATCCGCTCCCGGTCCCAACTTCCCCGGTCCTGCTCGGCCAGCGGCACCAGGCTGCCGTCCGGCCGGGTCCTGGCCGGCCGCCGGGCGTCGGTGAGCAGCATCAGCGCGAGCAGCCCGGCCACCTCGGGATCCTCCGGCAGCAGCCGGTGCAGCCAGCGGGTGAGCCGGATCGCCTCGTCGGAGAGCCGCGGCGCGGTCAGCTCCGGCCCGGTCGTCGCGGTGTAGCCCTCGTTGAAGACCAGGTAGAGCACGTGCAGCACCGCGCCCAGCCGCTCGGCCCGGTCCGGCCCGTCCGGCGGCTCGAACGGCAGGCCGCTGCTCCGGATCATCTGCTTGGCCCGGCTGATCCGCTGCGCCATCGTCGCCTCCGGCACCAGGAAGGCGGCGGCGATCTGCCCGGTGGTCAGGCCGCCGACCGCGCGCAGCGTCAACGCGATCCGGCTGGCCTGCGACAGCGCCGGATGACAGCAGAGGAAGAGCAGGGTCAGCGAGTCGTCCCGCTCGGTGCCCGGGTCGGCGTCCGCCGGCCGGCCCAGCAACTCGGCCTGCGGGGTCGCCGCGAACACCGCGTCCTCCCGCCGCCGCCGGGACGCCTCGCTGCGGAACTCGTCCAGCAACCGGTGCACGGCGACCGTCACCAGCCAGCCCCGGGGATTGTCCGGAATCCCCTCGGCCGGCCAGCGCAGGGCGGCCCGGAGCAGCGCCTCCTGGGTGGCGTCCTCGGCCGCGTCGAACCGGCCGTACCGGCGGACGAGCGCGCCGAGGACCTGCGGCGCCAACTCGCGCAGCAGCTCCTCCACGGCCCGGTCGACGCTCACCCGTGATCGACGTTCCCGTGCACGGTCAGGCCAGGTCTGCGGCGGACTCGTGCAGGATCGGCCAGACCTCGACCGGTTCCTGGTCCGCCCAGGGCATGTCGGCGGCGATCTCGTACGCCCGCGCCTCGCTGTCGCAGTCGAGCAGGTAGAAGCTGGCGATGTACTCCTTGGTCTCCAGGTACGGCCCGTCGGTGACGGCCGGGGCGCCACCCTCGCGCCGGACCAGCCGGGCCGCGGCGGCGTCGGCCAGCCCGTACCCGCCGAGCAGTTCACCGGTCTCGTGGTAGCGCCTGTTGAACGCGTCCTGCTTGGCGATCTCCTCCGGCCACGACTCCGCCGGGATCGAGTCCCACTTCTCCTGGTTGCCGTAGATCAGCAGCAGGTACTTCATCTCGGATCCTCCGCCTCGCTCGTCCTGCCGTACCCGGTCGGCACGCCGTCACCCTACGGACGGAGCCGGCGCCGCGTCCTCGACATCGCCGGCCAGCCACGATCGGCGGTGCGGTTGCCGGACGGTGCGACAATGCACTACTTCGCAGGGTGCGTGCCGCCGGACCTGCCGGCAGCCCGGCCGGGCGATATCGACATCAGCGCTCCGGCCGCGCCACGTGGCGCGGCCGGCGTACCACACGGGGGATCTGACCGATGCTCGACGCCGAGACGACCCAGGTACTCGAACCTGTGCCGCCACCGTCACCGCCACCAGCGCCGAAGCGGAGTCGCGCCCGCGGCTACTGGCTGCTGGCCATCGGGATGCTGATCGTGCTGCTGGCCGGTGCCACGCTCTACGCGATCGCGCCGCTGCGCACCCCGCTGCCCACGGCGGCCGTCACGCGTACCCTGCCGGAGGCGACGAGGATTCCCGGCAAGGCGCCGGTGGTGCCGTGGCCAAGGACCGGGCAGGCCGCGCTCTCGGTCGAGGGGGTCGGCTCGTTCGGCACCTCCGGCGGGAACGAGCCGGTGCCGATCGCCAGCGTGACCAAGGTGATGACCGCGTACGTCATCCTCACCGAGCACCCGCTCGACCGGGGCGAGCACGGGCCGAAGCTGACGGTCAGCGCGGCACAGGCCGCCGCGTACCCGGCGGAGCTGGCCCGGGGCGAGTCCCTGGTGCCGGTCGTCGCGGGCGCGGTCTTCACCGAACGCCAGGCGCTCCAGGCGGTGCTGCTGCCGTCGGCGAACAACATGGCCCGGATCCTCGCCGCCTGGGACGCCGGCAGCGTCGAGGCGTTCGTCGAGAAGATGAACGACACCGCCGACGCGCTCGGGATGAAGGACACCCGCTACACCGACCCGTCCGGGCTCGACCCGGGCACCGTGAGCACCGCCGTCGACCAGGTGATCCTGGCCCGCAAGGCGATGGAACTGCCGGCGTTCGCGGAGATCGTCGCGCAGAAGAAGGCCACCCTGCCGGTCGCCGGCGAGGTGAAGAACTACAACTCGCTGGTCGGCCGGGACGGCGTGGTGGGGATCAAGACCGGCTCCACCGACGAGGCCGGCGGCTGTCTCGTCTTCGCCGCCGTCACCAGGGTCGGCGGTCGGAAGATCACCATCGTCGGTGCCGTGCTCGGCCAGCCCGGCGCGAACACCCCGGTGCAGCTCGACCGGGTCTTCAAGGCGACCCGCCCGCTGGTCCGGACCGCCGCCGCCGCGCTCACCGTGCATCCGGTCGTCAAGGTCGGCGACCAGGTCGCCACCGTGCAGGGCCCGCTCGGCACCGGCACCACGATCCACGCCGGGAAGGAGCTGTCCGTGGTCGGCTGGCCCGGCATGCGGGTACGGCTGGACGTCGACATCCCGGCCGTACCGGACCGGCTTGCGGCGGAGACCGAACACGGCTCGATCACCGCGGTCGCCGGCCACGGTGCGCCGGTCACCGGCACACTCCGCTCCGGGGTACGCCTCGAACCGCCGAGCGACTGGGACCGGATCCGGCAGCACCGCTGAGCGGGGCTCGGGGCCCGGTCGGACGTTCGTGCCGTCCCGACCGGGCCCCGCAGCGGTAGCGGGTTCAGGACGTCGGCTGGGTAAACCGGATGCTGTTGCCGAACGGGTCGCGCAGGCCGCAGTCGATACCGTACGGCCGCTCGGTCGGCTCCTCGGTGAACTCGACACCCTTGCCGAGCAGCGTCTCGTACGTCTTCCGGCAGTCGTCCGTACTGAAGATCAACCAGCCACCGGTCGCGCCCTTCGTCAGCAGCTCGCGTACCTGCTGCGCCGTCTCCTCGGACAGGGCCGGCGGCCCCGGCGTCGTCAGCAGGATCTGCCGCTCCGGGTCGCCGGGGACGTTGACGGTCAACCAGCGCATGAAACCGAGATCGGTGTCGGTATTGACCTCCAGGCCGAGCTTGCCGACGTAGAAGTCAAGGGCCTCGTCCTGGTCGAGGACGAAAATCTGCGAGTGCGTGATGGCGTTGAACATGCCCATCACGCTACGGATCGGCCGGGCCGAGAACTTATCCGAAACTGCTCAGTCTGCTGTGCCGTATCCGCAGCTCAGCGCAGATCGACGGTGGGTCTCGTCCAGGCCATCGTGAAACAGTTCGGCACGTTCGGGGGCGCTGCCGGGCGCTCCTTCCGGTACTCCCTCGGGGAGCTGCCGACGATCTCCCGGAAGGTACGGCTGAAGGTGCCGAGGCTGCCGAAACCGACACCGAAGCAGATGTCGGTGACACTGCGGTCGGTCTCCCGGAGCAGGAACATCGCCCGCTCGACCCGACGCCGCTGGAGGTAGCGGTGCGGCGTCTCGCCGAACGTCGCCCGGAAGGTACGCGTGAAGTGCGCCTCCGAGACGTGCGCGATCCGGGCCAGCGCCGGTACGTCCAGCGGCTGCGCGTACGCCCGGTCCATCGCGTCCCGGGCCCGAAGCATCCGGCGGTTGTTCTCCTCAGCGGCCCGACTCACACTTCCATCACACCACGGCGTCCCGCCGCGTCAGACGCCCCAGATCAGCCCGGTGCCGAGCACCGCCACCACCGGGCGCCGGCTGAGCCGCTGCTGTAGGTAGAGCTGCGCCAGCCGAACATCAGTTCAGGGTCCGCTGGGTCACTACCGCCAGCGGGCCGAGTACGGGTAGGGCTGTCCCTACAGCGGTGCTCCAGCGTTCCTGATGCTGCCGGTCAGCGGGAAGGTGACCCCGGTGAGCTGCTCGGAGGCCGTCCACAGGCGCCGTGCGAGGGCGTCGTCGCGGGCAGCTGCGGAGCGGCCAACCAGCCTGGCCCCACCGCGCGTCTGCAGGAAGCCGGTCGGGCCGGCGTAGCTGTTGCCCGGGATGTCCGCCACCGCCGCGTAGAGGGTGGGCAGCGCCCCGTCCTCCTCGCTCTGCGAAAGCAGGTTGACGACTCTCCGCTGGAGCGCCTCGATCCAGGGGCGTTCGCCGGCCGGGCGCAGCAGGTTCGTGGCCGCCATTCCGGGATGCGCGCGGATCACACCGGTCCAAAGCACCGGTCCAAACATCAGTTCACACCAGGCAGAAGGCGAAGGACGTGTCTCGACGTCTCGCTTACAAGCTCCGCGCATCGCGTCCGCACACGCCGGGAACGGCTGCACGCTCCGAACTTCGTCCATGCCAGCGCTCGTCAACACGCCACCGTCCGACCCGACTGCTGTCAGTCGGGCCTTCCGGGCTGCGGTATCGTCTGGCGCCGGCTATTCGAGTAATCCTGGCGCCAACGTCTGTTTGTGGTTCCCGAGGTAGCGGTAATCGGACGTACTGGAGGTTGATCGCGTGGCTTCGAAGGTCGACGATCGGATTCAGAAAGCACTGCGTCGCGGTGCCTCTTCGTTGAATCTTGCTGAGCTTGAATTGGCGTTCCTGCCCGAGACGCTGGGCAACCTCACCAACCTCACCGAGCTCCACCTGTACGACAACGAGCTCACCGCGCTGCCCGACACACTGGGCAACCTCACCAACCTCACCAACCTCTACCTGGCCCACAACCAGCTCACCGCGCTGCCCGACACACTGGGCAACCTCACCAACCTCACCAAGCTCCACCTGACCAGCAACCAGCTCACCGCGCTGCCCGACACACTGGGCAACCTCACCAACCTCACCAAGCTCCACCTGACCAGCAACCAGCTCACCGCGCTGCCCGACACACTGGGCAACCTCACCAACCTCACCGGGCTCTACCTGCACGGCAACCAGCTCACCGCGCTGCCCGGCGCCCTAGGCAACCTCACCGACCTCAGCGATCAGCTCCCCTGGTTCTGAACCGCCGCAAAGCGAGACCACCCTTTGGCCATCCCGTCTGCCATCGACCCGCCCAAACGTGGAAGCGGGCCGCCGCCCGGCTTGCCACGTCAAGCGGACCTTGACTTCCTGGTGAACGGCGACGAGTCGGGGACGGGGGTGACGGCGCGCTCCATGTAAGGGCAGGCCATCGGCCTGCCCACGACTCCTGCCCAAGGGTCGCAGAGGCTCTGAGGTCAAGTGCGGCCCGCAGGGCCGTCGCTTGCGATACGTAGCGCCCTTGAGCTTGGAGGAGCAGCCCGGCACAATCGCGCCGGCCACCCCGGCCCCGACGGCCGAAACCCGCTGCGCGGACCCGGCGTGCCCTTTTCTGCGCCGCGTCGCTCGGGCACGGCGTGGCCGGCCGCCAGCGACGAACCTCCACCACTCTCAGACCGATCCAGGGCTTTCGCAAGGTCGAGATATGCCCGTTTTAGACAAGTCCAAGGAGTCGTAGGGATCGGTACGGGTCTCGGCCGTTTCGGCGGAGGGCTGGCGCGATCGAGGTGACGCCGTCCAGGCGGAGAAGGCTGATTGCGGTGTTGCGGAGGGTGGCTAGGGCGCGGGATGCGTTGCCCGTCCGCAGCCGGCTGGCGTCCTCGCGGTAGGTGGTGTCGCGAACATGGTGAAGTACCTCGATGGCCCAGTGTCCGCGTAGCCAGTCGGCCACGTCGGCAGGGCTGGCCTGAGCTGCGGTAAGGCTGGTGATTGCGTACACGGTGACGGTGGACCAGTGGCCGGTGGCCGCGTTGTACCGGCGGCGTCGGATCCGCAGCGCCTGAACCGCGTACGGCAAGTCCAGCGTGAGCGGTCCGAGGCAAGGGCGGCAAGCCGAAGAAGAGCGACACCTCGAAAAAGGGCGACGGGCCGAAGAAGGCGGGCAGGGGCAAGCGGCGCGGCGACGACCCGGACGACGGGATGGCCGGCGCGGTGGCCCGGCGGCGCTAATGGCCCGTGGATGGCCCAAAGCATGATCGCGGCTCGGAGCATATCAGAGGCCCTGGCTGGGACTGATGTCCTGACCAGGGCCTTTCGGTTGGAGCGGGTGACGGGAATCGAACCCGCACTGTCAGCTTGGGAAGTGTCGAAGGTAGGCCGCCTGACCAACTGGCGCCCTGGTCACGGCGATCATCTAGCGGCCCCGGACGGCCTCCGCTGTCCTGGCCCAATGGCACGTTAATGGCACGCCGTCGACATGAGCGCTTGGTCGACCTCACGCGCGAGGCGTGGAAGTCGATAGCCATCGGTGCTGGCGTCGCTTTGCGGATACCAGTTGATCTTATCCATGGGGTTTCCTCGGCTGCCGTTACAGCGCAGCCTCCTCAGCTCGGTTCACCTGTATCAATAGTCATGCGGGCCATCAAAGGCGAGTATCGGCCCGACCTATCCACCCAACAGCAGGGCTATTGCGTGTTTGGTCGAGTGGCCGTTGAACTGGGGATTCCCGGGGTGGGCGGACCCTTGCGGGGTTGAGGAAGGCGGGTGAGGCCTGTAGGTGATCATGGAGTTCTCGACGCTCCCGGACACCTTGAGGACCTCACCCGCGATGTCAGCATGCCCGATTCAGGTACTGTCCGCAGTTCGCACCCCCACCGACTCGCCACCGCGCCTTGTCACCGAGGGTGAAGAAGCTGGGCTCCAGCACTCGTTGGCCACCATCGCGGACCCCCGGTCCCCGCGTGGGGCGCGTTACCCGCTCGTCGGGCTACTGACCGTCGCGGTGTGCGCCGTGACCGCCGGCGCATCATCGTTCGCGGCCATCGCGGACTGGCTGCACGACCTCGATGACCTCGCCAGGGCCCGGCTCGGGTTCATCCGCGCCGTCCCGGCCGCGACCACGATCTGGCGGCTGCTGACCAGGTTGGACGCTGACCTGCTGGCCACCGTGCTCGCCGACTGGCTGCGTACCCGCGTCCCGCCTCCGGTCACGCCCCGACCTCGGCGGTACCGGATCGTCATCGCCATCGACGGCAAGACCATGCGCGGCGCCCGCCGCGCCGATGGCAGCCGGGTCCACCTGCTGTCCGCGCTGGACACCAGCACCGGCATCGTGCTCGCTCAGGTCACCGTGGCCGCGAAAAGCAACGAAATCCCCGCGTTCACCCCACTGCTGGACGCGGTCGAACAGGTTCTGGGTAGCCTGGACGGCCTCATCTTCGTGGCCGACGCCCTCCATACACAGACCAGCCACGCGACCGAGGTCGCCGCTCGCGGCGCCGACCTGCTCATCCCGGTCAAAGGTAACCAGCCGACCGTGTTTGCCCAGCTCAAGGCCTTGCCCTGGGCCCAGGTCCCGGTGGGTGACCGACGCCGCGAAACCGGTCACGGCCGGCGGGAGACCCGCACGGTCAAGGCGCTCACCGTAGCCACCCCCGGCGGTCTGCTGTTCCCTCACGCCGAGCAGGCCGTCCGGATCACCCGCACCCGCACCCTCAAGGGCAAGACCACCAGGGAAACCGCCTACTACACCATCTCCCTCCCCGCCGAGCACGCCCAACCCGCGGACCTGCAGTCCTGGGCCCGAAACGAGTGGCTGATCGAGAATCAGGTCCATCATGTCCGCGACGTCACGTTCCGTGAAGACCTCCACCAAGCCAGAACCGGCACCGGCCCCGCAATCATGGCGACGCTACGTAACACCGCGGCCAGTTACCACCGCACCAACGGCGATACCAACATCGCCCGCGCCACCAGACGCGCCGACCGTCGCCCGCACGACCTCATCACTGCAATGACCAGCAGCTACCCCAGAACGCAATGACCCTGACCCAACAGCCAGTAGCGGCCAGAACACTGAGATATCTACCCTAAGCCTCTCGCGAGATTCACGGTGGTGACGATGGCTCGGCGTGCCGTCTGGGTGGCAGTGCTCAACATCAGCTGGCGAACCGCGGAGAAGATTGCGGCCAAACATCAACTGACCTGCGACGAGGTACGGGACGCCGTGGTCTGCGTTGCCGGGTTGACGTACAGCTGGGACATCGATGAACATCGTGGGGAGCGAGCGATCATCCAGGTCGAGCTTCGAGGAAGACGCGCCCTGGTTGTCCTATATCCATCCGATGACCCGATTGGGGACGTTTGGAACCTAGGCAGCGCTTACTTTGTTGATAGCTAGCCAGCCACACCAGGAGAAGGGATGATGACCCCATGGCCAGCAACGACGAGTTCTATGAGGCTGACGAGCCGGTAGACAAGATCATAGAGGCGTTCAACCGGGGCGAGAAGGGCGTCACAGGGCGGCCGACCTGGTCAAACACCTCGTACCTGAAGCTACCGGGACGGGTGGAGCAGATCATCAGCAACCTGACCAACAAGTCGACGCGAGAGTTACCCGCCCACTGATGGCTTCACCCGTCGAAGCGCAGCTCATCCTCTGCGACGCTGCGCAGGCTGAGTCTGGCAAAGTCCACATGCTGGGGGCAGGTTGGTCCGTTACGTCCTCCCCCACCGCGCCCCATGCCGTTGCAGTCCTGATCAAGATCCCATGGGATCGGGCAAACCAGCGCCTCCCCCTCAAGCTACAGCTACTGGACTCGGATGGGCGGCCAGTCAAGGTCCCTACAGCAGACGGTGAAGCCTCCATTGCAACCGAGGCCGGCGTCGAGGTCGGGCGACCACCCGGGTTGGCCCCTGGCACAATGCTTGATGCTTCTTTCGCTTTCAACGTCCCATCCCTTCCCCTCGCGCCGGGTCGCTACGAGTGGCGCATGACGTTTGCAGAACAAGAGTATGTAGCAGCATTCACGGTCGGTCGTCGCTAGCACGGACGACGACAGGGCCGACGCCCAGGTGTACCGGTGCTCATGGCGCACGACGTGAGTATGGATCCTGAATATCGAAGGCCCTGGCTGGGACTGATGTCCTGACCAGGGCCTTCGTTGTTGGAGCGGGTGACGGGAATCGAACCCGCACTGTCAGCTTGGGAACTCGCTGAGGCGCCGATCCGAGCCAAGGTCAACGGGCCGCACTCCTGGTCACGGTGCCCGCAGGTGACCGTCGTTCCCCGTGGCTTCCCGGCGCTACGGGCACGTAGGGGGCACGGGCGACGGCCCGGTACGCCTGGACGCCCACGACGGGCAGTGACCCGGGGCGCTCGGTGGCAAGCCAGTCCGGGGTGTGGACTGGCGCGGCAGCCGGAAGCCCCAACCTCGACGGCGGCCAGCCCTGCCGGCTTCCGTACCGCCGCGAGGCTGTGGGATTGTCGAGGTATGCAGATCATCCAGAAGGGTCATGCCGCGTAGGCGCCCGAGGCAGGTGCGAGCTTCCAAGCTTCGTGCCCGACAGCTGGACGGCCTTACGTTTCGCGTAGCCGGCCTCTCATACCGAGGGCTCCAAGCCATCGCATACCTGGAACGCTCCCGTTTCACGGAAGGTGCCGTCGCGCGGGCGCTTCGGGCGTGGGCGGACTTCGTCCAGGACCCGTGGCACCGGCTGTGGGACCCCCAGTACGGCTGTGGCATCTTGGAGTGTTGCCCGGACCTGCGAGAGGTTCGTCAGATCCTTGAAGCTGCGGCTTCCGTACTGCCATCACGGGACGCCCGTCGATTCAGGGCAGACGTCGCCAAGATTGACGAGTTGTGGTGACCGTCTGGCAGCCAGTCGGGGGCGCGGGGGCGGTTCCCGCCAGGGTTCGGGGGCTTCCCGCCCCGGCCGCGAAGCGGTCCGGGGCGGTGCTCCGCCGGGCGGCCTGCCGCCCCGGCGCGGCGCCGCGCAGCGGCGCTCTTGATCAGGTACAGCCGGATTCGGCAGCACACGAGTTGCAGTGGTCCAAGCCCAGGGGGCAGGCGGACTGGGCGATGGCACGGTGCCCTTCGAAGCACCCTCGATCTGGTGGCGCCTCCCTGGCTTCTGGCCTGGTCAACCGGTTGAACCCGCCACACCCCCCTAGACAACCGGCTGCCGCAAATGAAGGAACCGAGAGGCGCGAGACAACGATCATGGGCGGCAGCTAACGTATGAGCTTGACCAGCGGTACCCAAACGAAGCGAGGAACCAGGTGTCAGCGCAGACGAAGGGCGAGACGGCGAACCAAGCACCGCTCTTCCAGGTTGATGCCGCTTCCTCCGTTCCCGGCAAGACATCACTGTCTCCAAAGCGGCCACGGGTCGAGAAGTCCGGACTTGCAGATATCTTCCCCTACTATGCTGGCTTTTCCTTTGAGTGGGCCTGCCGGGAACTAAGAAGACACCCGATTCGAGTCGAAGAGCCAATCCTAGACCCATGGAACGGAAGCGGGACGACTACGCTAGCAGCACGTCTTATAGGGCTGGCGTCGGTAGGGGTTGATCGAAATCCGGTAGCGAATGTTGTCGCGCAGCTTCGGCTAAGATCGGGAGCCGTTAGTATCTCTGAGGGTGATTCGCCTCCCGGCAGCAGAGACTTAGATCCCTCCGACCCTTTGCTCTCATGGTTCGAGTCGGAGACTGCCTCAAGGCTTCGGGATTGGACGCGGTATTCAGAATCACTGCCACAATCTCAGTCCGCTTTAACCTACGTGTCACTCTTCAACGTAGTACGCGCCCTCACTGGCAGTTTCCAGGGGTCAAACCCGACTTGGATTCGCAGAACGGGGCCAAACCGGCCAAGAGTAGCTGTACCACTGGACGTGCTAGATGGGCTCGTCCGTAACGAGCGATCGCGAATCGCGGATCGGTTACCACAACGAGTAGATGCATCGGGGCCCGTAGTGCTCGCCACAGGCTCGTCTCGCAGCCTCCCGCTGTCCGATAGCTGTGTGGGGAGAGTATTGACTTCGCCACCGTATCTAACCCGGATTGACTACGCGATCGCCTACGCAAGGGAATTTGCACTGGTAGGAGTAAACGTTTTTGAGGATAGGGAGATTCGGTCCGAACTCATGGGCACTACCCTCATACGAACTAATACGCCCGACAGCCTACCGCTCGGTACAGTCGCATCCAGCCTGCTCGAGCAGATTAGCGCACACGCTAGCCGAGCATCGAACGGCTACTACCTCAAGCAAGCCCGCCAGTACTTCGACGACCTCACGTGCAGCCTCGATGAGATATCGCGGGTTTGTGTTGCCGGTGCAATAATGACGCTCGTAGTGCAAGATTCCTACTATAAAGAGTTACCCATCCACTTGGGGGCAATCTGCAAAGAGGAGGCGGAGCGTCGTGGTTGGGATCTAGTTGAGGAAGTACCATTTGAGGTCAACAGATCGCTCGTTTCTTTAAACAAATCCGCGCGCCAATATCAGAAAGGGCCGGTGTCAGAAACAGTGGTAACGCTGCGGAAGCAGTAATAGACCTAACCAGCCGCTGACGACACACCGTACCTGATGGTGCTTTGGCAGTCGACGTCCTACTCCGCCTTCTAACCTCACGGGCTATACCGCGCAACAGCCACGTCTGGTAGAACATGAACTATGGCGATCGACCACTCGGTCCTACAAGCGGAGCTTGCAGAGCACCGGCAAGCAGTTGACGTGGACTTCTTCGACCTATCCTTACGGGAGCTGGCCAGGATGGTTGAGGAGAGGGAGGTCCGGATTGCGCCAGAGTTCCAGCGGCAATTCCGCTGGAATGATCAATTGCAGTCTGCGCTGGTTGAGTCCTTTTTGCTTGGGTTGCCCGTCCCAGCAATCTTCGTAGCCACGAATGGTGATGGGACTTGGGAGGTTGTCGATGGCTTACAAAGGATTTGCACTCTCCTGAGATTCATGGCCATTGACGCGCCCGAGTCCGACCTTCTGCACTTCTCGCAACGGCCGCTTCGATTGACCGGACTTAAGACTCTCGAGGGTTTTCAAGGCGTATCGTACGAAGATCTTCCCCGCCCCATAAAGCTCATGTTTGAGCGCCGCTATCTTCGTATCCAAGTGCTGAGTGACAAATCAGACTTGGACGTGCGATTTGAGCTGTTCCGTCGTCTAAACCAAGGAGCAGTGGAGCTATCCGGGCAGGAAGTCAGGGCGTGCGTATATCGAGGTACACTGAATACTTTAGTCGAAAATTTGGCCGAATACGAGCCGTACACGAGACTGCTCAAGCTCAAAGAAGTCGACAAGAGGAATGGAACTGCAGCAGAGATGGTTCTCAAATTCTTCGCGTATCTCGATGACGTGGAAAGCTTCCAAGGAAGTGTCACGGGCTTTCTAAACGAATACATGAAGAAGCATACTAATATCACCGACACCGAGGCACGGCGACAGGAGTTCCACAAGTGCGTTGATTTCTTGGGAGCCATCGTCAACGGGCCGTTCCTCCGATCAGGAACCAAGGTAACACCGCTTAACCACCTTGAAGCAGTACTCGTGGGGATCGCTCGCGTATTCAGGGCGGGAAAGGTGCCGATACGGCCGGAGGGCGACTGGCTCAACGACCCAGAGATGTTGGAGTTCGTCAGAACGGGCACCAATGCAAGAAGAAGCGTGATCGGCCGCGTGAATCGCGCAGAAGAACTCTTTAGCCCAAGATGACCTACGCGATAGAGACTATCTTCGAAGAGGCGTCACGGCTGATCGCTCGCGAAGATCGGCGACTACAGGCTCTAGACCAAGCCCGAGTGAATCTCATCCAGGACCAATTTGATGCCGACGGTGTTGCGGCGATGAATCGTGCACTCACGTTTGTCGTCTGCGCAGGGATTCTAGAGCAGTTGATGAGGGACCTCCCCGCAGCGCTTTCGTCCGATCTCTGCGCCCTGCGAGTCCCGCGTAAGCGACTTCCGATGGGTTTGCTCGCAATTCTTGAAGCCGTCGAGTTTAGGCGTTGTGCGGAACAAAACGTAGCATCATTCTCGTCTCGAGCAAAGTTGCTCCGAAGCATCTCGCTTCACTCGGGCGACGAGAGGTTGATCAGCGACTTCTCTGACGATCTCAAACTCGCCGACGGAAAGACAGTCAACGAGAGGCAGTTCTCTGCGCTATGGGAATTACTTGATCTTCCGGGGGAATGGCGCAACGACCCGAAGGATCTACTTCTCCTCAAGGAGATACAGGCAAAGCGGAACTCCATTGCACACTGGGAGCAAGATCCCGTTGCAGTTGGTCGCATGAAGACCTATGTCCAGTTACGCGAGACAACACGGTCGCTGGGCCTACTTCTTGACCATGTCCAGCTACATCTCTGCGACTGGCTTGATAAGATGGCTCGTCTGCAATTATTGTCAACCCCCTGACGCCAAGTGCAGAGCTACTATAGATTAGGCGTAGATCTCGTATTCCAGCTCGGTTCTATCGGCAGAAAACGCCATTTCACAAGCAACTTCAACAACTCTTACATCCGCCATCGTTCGGCGGGTTACGGCGATGATCGGTGCCCCCGGCGGTAATCGGAGTGCGTCAGCCTCCTCACCCGTAGGCATACGTGTCCGCACAAGCTCTTGAATCTTGGTCACGATAACGCCAAGGAGCCGTAGCTGCGCAACGTGTCCGCCAGGCCAAGGTTCGCGGCTAGGGTCAAATACCGTAGTGCCGGCGACCATATCGAGCAAATAGTAAGATGTGGTCAGCTGTTGGGGTACAGCGTGAGCGCTGGTGAGTAGACGGCGCTCCAGCAGCATCCTTCCGGGTTCGACGCCGAACAGTTGAGCAAGTTTAGGAGTGGCGGGTATCTCCTGGTGCTGCGCGTCGACCTGGTCGTCTTTGTCGACTCCGCTCGTGGTGGCCAACTGACCGGGCAGAGCTACGTCATGGGTCTTTATCTGGTAACGGTCGTACGCAAGTCGCCGTACAGGGAGGTCGGGGCGGGCGTAGGTGCCTCGGCCGTGTTCGGTCACGACCAGGCCCTCACTGCGGATCACGTTGATGGCTTCGCGGATAGTCCCGCGAGCGACGTGGAACTCGGCCGTTAGCGCGCTCTCGGAGGGGATGAGGGCACCAGCTGGTATGGCGCCTGCGGCGATGCGGCGTCGGAGTTCGTCGGCGATGGCGCGGTACCGGGGTTGTCTGTGCGGGGTTGGCACGGGCATCACCGTACCTGTCTGCCGTGTTCTCGGCAGCCATCCATAGCCTTCATGGATGTATAGACAAGCTGCCTGGTTGTAGGTACCTTTCTGATGTGCGGTCGGGGTAGCTGGTCTGGCAAGGGGTTGGCATGCCGTCACCTCGGCCGCGCATCCAAAGTGCATTGCCGCGCCGAGCAGTGGTTCGACGCGATCCCGCGTGTGCCTGAGCTGGGCACGGCGATACCCGACGCCGCTCTCCGGGCGGTGCGCCGTGCCGTCATCGGGCCGGTGGCCGGTCCAGCCTCCGCCAGGAAGCCGGCCACCGGCTCTCTCAATCACCCTGCAAGGAGGTCGTGATGCGCCGTGTTCGCTTACCTGTCTGGCTCGCGTTCTGGCGGTCGCCTGGGCGCCACAGTCGACGGCCAAGGTCGGCGCCGTCCACACGCCGAGTCGTGGCCTACGCGACTCCTCGGCCCGCTGTGCCGTCCTGGGCTACGGCTCGAACGCGTGAGTACGTCTGTTGGCGGGATGTGCCGCTGTTGACGCTCGGGCAGGAGTTCCGGGGACGTGGCGGGAGGTGGTCCCGGTGAGCAGGGCGCCTCGGCAGCGGCCCGAGGTAGCACATCCGCCGTGGTGTGTGCCTCAGCGGTGTGAGTTCGTGGTGCCGCCGCAGACGCAGCACCCGCTTCGCCATCACAAGGGTCCGGTACGGAGTTTCGGCGACCGGCGCGGCGGTGGCAGCGTCGTCGTGTACCTGTTCGCCGGGCAGGCAGGTCAGCCAATGATCGGGCTTCATGCTGTCGGCCGGTGGCGGGGATCCGGCGGGGCAGTGCTTCGGCTGGCCGAGGTATGGCGCCTCGCTCGGCACCTGGACGAGCTGCTGCACCAGGCCGGATTCACTCCACCACGGGCAGACGACGATGGCCGGGAGTGACCACAACGCCGCAGGGTTGCCGTGGACGAGGGACCTGCGGCGTGACGCGTGCCCCGTCTGGTGTCAGGGCTGCCTGGCCGCGGACACGAGGCACCGTAGCCGGATGGCGACCGTCGGCCGGGAGGGCAGCGGCTGGCTCAGCGTCCAACTCGTCGCCGATCGCGGCGCCGCGCACGCTCCGCTGTTGAAGGTCGACGTCACGCGCTACGGGTCTACCGAAACCGTGCTGCTCACGTTCGCGCAGACCGGCCGCATCCTCGCCGAGATCATCCACTTGCCGCATCCGGTCGGGGCCTGGCAGCTCCGAGAAGATCCGCTGCTTGGGGACGAGGGCGGTGACTGACCGGCGCGACAGGTCGACGGCCCGGCAGACGTATCAACGTCTAGGCGGTAGCGTAAGCGCCGTGAACTCTCGTGACTGGCGTCCGCGCTACCTCCAGCTTGCGGAGGATCTGCGCGCCCGGATCGAGAGCGGCGAACTTCCCCGGGGTACGGCCATGCCGAGCGAGACGGAGTTGGCCGACTCCTCCGGCCTGTCCCGGACC